>JBFJTQ010000563.1:0-3197 GCA_041625275.1 Binatia bacterium
AAACTGCCATTCTTGGCGCACCTTAGTGTTAAGATGGGTGCTGCAAGCGTCAATGTTTTGACAAGACCTGTTCCAAGCTTGCTCATGGTCCTCTGCGGCTCTATCTAAACAGCAATCCAAATGCCAGGCAGCGGTTCTGTGGTAAGTCTTTGATTTTGCGCATCAATATCGGATCGCCATGGAGTTTGTCGTGCCTGATGGGACAAAGCTCGTCAGAAAGACACAGAAATGGGCAGACTCATGCGGCCGCATTCGAAAATTGGCGGCGACTCTTTGGGTCACTTTTGCCTTGACATCCCCATGAGCGCGGAAGTATTGTCCCGCCGGTACTGGGAGACATCATGGAGCTTAGCACCCGGCCCGGCTACTCCGTCATCGAGATCGTGACTGCTATTGCCGTGATGGGAATAGTGGCCGCCGTGGCCCTGCCCGCCTGGAACCGGCTGTTACCGAGTTATCACCTTGACAGTTCGGCACGGCAAGTCCAATCCGAATTGCAGAATATCAAAATGCGTGCGGCGGCCGAGAACTTCGGATTCCAATTCGAGTACGGCGCCGAAGCTTCCGCATACACGATTCAAAAGGACGGTAAGGCGGTGGCCCATAAGCCGCTGCCGGAAGGCATCAGAATCACTAAGGCTGGCACGGTCTTCTTTTCCCCGAGGGGCACCGCTGGAAGTAATCGAATCCGTCTGCGCAGCCCGGACGGGATGTGCAAACATGTCGTGGTCAGCGCTACGGGTCGAATTAGAGTCTGCAGGCCCAATGATTGCGCGGGAGATTGCTAGCGTGATGCCGCGTCTGTTGAAGGCGAGCCGCGCTGGACGCGGTTCGACGCTAAACGAAGTTCTTGTTGCTATGAACATCGTGGTGGTGGGGATTCTCGGCTACTCCGTCAGTACCGTGAGCGTTATCCGCGGGAATTCTGCAAACTCTCATTACGCGGTGGCCGTTAATTTGGCTCAAGACAAGATGGAGCAACTGAAGGCGCAAAAGAATCTGGCCCATACGAATAACTGTCCGGCGTCGGGAGAGCGCGGCATTACGGCCACGGGCGGAGCAGGAGGAATCTTTAACCGTTGTTGGGCCGTTTCAGATTCGTCTCTGGGAAGCAAACTCAGGCAAATCACGGTGACCGTGTCTTGGGACGTACGCGGCCATCAAGAGATTACGCTAACGACTCTCGCGTTTGCGGAATGATTCATCATGCGGCTCACACGAAACAGGCACGGCGCCACCTTGGTCGAACAGCTTGTCGCTCTTGTGCTGGGGGCCGTGATGATTACGTCACTGTACGGGTTCTACCGGGCGGAGCTGTTTCATATCCTGACCCAGGAGGCGAAGATTGTCACCTTGGAAGACGCGCGCGGCGCGATGGACATGATCACGCGAGATCTAAAAAACGCCGGTTCCTGGGGGACCGGCAGCGCGCCCCCAGAGCGGGGCACCGGCGATGATCCCAATGGCGACGCCGATTCGGTTTGTAACCGGATCTATGCGGCGACACGGCTCCTGATCCATATCCAAATGGATCTCAACGGAAATGATAACTGCACCGACCTCGAACCACGGGAAAACATTCGCTATGAACTCGCGGGGGCAACGGCCACTTGCCCTGGAAGAGCCGTGATTCGCCGCAATGGGGATTGTCTGGTGCCCAATGTGAACACGCCTGTGCCGGACAAACTCTTTACTTATTACGACATCAACGGCGTGGATTTGGGTGATACGCCGGCGCCGTCAGCCATAAAACGAGTCCGTATCGCATTTTCTGTCGAGGCCAAAAACCCGGACCCGAAAGCGAGAGGCAAATTGGCTTCGACGTTATCAAACAGCATTGAGCTTAGGAATTGAGGGGACGACTATGCAAGATGCCGGCGGCTCTTCTGATAGTCAACGTGGCCTCGTACTCTACGCCTCACTGTTGATTCTTTCATTGCTGATGGCCATCGGCGTGGGAGCCTTTGTTTCGACACAAAACAATTTCAAGATTTCCGGTAATCTCAAAGGAGAAAGCATAGCGTTCTATCTGGCGGAAGCGGGCATCGAATGGAGCAAGAACGAAATCGCGCGCGCGACAACCCATCCACCCGATTCATTGAACTTCAACCACAGCCTGGCAGGGGGCACTTTTTCAGTGAGTGCGGTTTCATCCGTCGCGTTGTCAGCGCTTGCCGCCAGGAGCGTCGTGCGCTCGACCGGCGAATTCACGCGCTCAAGCAGCACGATTCAAGCGCAGCTGACCAAGACTTTTGATCTTGGCGATGCCGCCATGGCCTTGCGCGGAAATTTCGGGCGGACCCAATTGGCGGGCGACTCCTTCCTGCTTTCGGGAATGGACCATGACCCTTTGACGGGACAGATGGTTCCCGGAACTGGCTCGTATCCGGGTATTTCGGTTCCGGATGAAAGCATCAAAAGCCGAGTCGAGAGCGCATTGAGCGGCTCTCAGTTTGACAACATAGAGGGGACGGATCAAAATGGCGCCCCGATAGCGTCCAGTGAATCACTGCCGTCTCATGTGATCGCCAGCCTCGCCCACGATCTCTGCCGCTCTGCCCACGCCACGGTCGTCTCGATTCCCGTGGAGGGTGATTTGTTTGTGGAAAACCAGACTTGGGGAAGCCGAGCGTCGCCCCAGCTCAGATGCGTCGAAGGACTTGGGACAGGCGGCGATCTGGTACGCTTCAACGGAAATTTCTCGGGAGCCGGAATCCTTGTCGTGCGAAACGCCGATCTGGTTCTCGCTGGCACGTACAGGTGGGACGGCCTTATCGTCGTGACCGGAGAAAACGTCGCGTTTAAGGTCGTAGGGGAGGATGTCAAGGAAATCTACGGGTCTTTGATAGTCAACGAAACCAGCGCAAACCCTGAACCCAACGCCCTGGGGTTAGACATCCAAGGCGCCATCCGCGTGCTCTTCAGCAGAGTTGCATTGGGCGGAGTTGCCGCCCTTGTACCGTCGACGACACTGAACGCCATTTATGGAGCGCTGCCATACAGGATTACCCAAAATTACTGGCGAATCGTAACCCCGTAAACCGGCGCAAGCCATTGTCGGGCAAAACTAATTTACATTAACCGTGGAAAGTGCTAAATTTCTGAGCTTGAACGCTTCAGACGCTGATGAGCGCTAGAGGGGGAAGAGAATGGAGATAAAGAAAACCATTATGGTGGTTGACGATAACCCGGACATC
>JBFJTQ010000564.1:0-3193 GCA_041625275.1 Binatia bacterium
CCACCGCGCAGCGCGGGTGGTCGCTGGGATAGCGGCTGATGAAATCGTCTTTCACGACGCTGAATAAATGTCGGATCACATGATCCATCATCGTCGCGTAAGCCGAAACGATTTCCATCCCTCCAGCGCCCAACCGGTGCTTTTCCAAAAGCAACGAACGCCCCTTTTGCACATACGCCCGGGTCAGACCGGCGAGGTCGGTGATGCTTCTTGTCTCATCAAGAAGCGAGCGAGCCAGAGCAATGGAATCCAAACTAACGCCTTCCTGTTTTTATAAAGTTTTCATGGCCAGGGCGCTTTGATTGTATTCCTTGACACCCTTATACAAAGCTTCCGCCAAGGCTCGTTGATAACTGCTTCGGGTCATGGCGCGGCCTTCCGTCTTGTTCGTGATGAAAAACATTTCCACCAGAACGCTAGGCATCCGGGCTCCGACGAGAACGTAAAACAACGCCTTCTTGACGCCGAGATCACGAACATCGCCCATTTTCTTGGACATGGTGCTCACCAAGGAGCCGTGAATCCGGTGAGCCAAGGCGATGGAATCTTCGAGCTTCATGTTTTGCGTCAAGTCGCTCAAGATAAATTGCAGATCGGAAATGTCTTTGCGCAACGTACCGTTCTCCCTGGCCGCCAACCTTATCGCCGCCTCGTCGTTGGTGTTGTCGAGATAATAGGTTTCCAGACCTTTGGCGTCACTATTAGGACTAGCATTCATATGCAGGGATATGAACAGATCCGCGTCCTCGGCGTTGGCAATGGCGGTTCTGTCTTCCAAGGGTACAAATCGATCGTCATTGCGGGTCAGAACAACCTGGATACCCATTTCCTTCTTCAGCTTAGCGGCTAACTTCTTGGCCACACTCAGGACAATATCCTTCTCGGCGACTCCTCCCACTCCGATAGCGCCTGGGTCCTTGCCGCCGTGACCTGGATCGAGAACAATCTTGCGGATTCCGACCGGGGCCGGGGCGCCCGAGTGGTTGCCTTTATCCGAAGGGGCTCTGGCGTGACTCCTGCCGGCTGAAGCGGGCGAGCCCGCACCGTTTTGCCCCAGGATGTCGATGACCACGCGATAGGGGTCCGCAAGCAAGAAAACGTTGTGGTCTCTCAGGCTATTCATATCCAAGACCACACGAACGACACTGTCGCTGAACTGGCCGATGCGCACCTGGCGCAAGAGCCCATCCTGGACCTGAACCGGTTCTTTGGAGCTCGTTGCAAGCCGTGCACCCATAATATCGACATAGATTCTCGGCGGCAGTCCCTTCGCGTTGTCTTCTTTCAGGCTGTGGGTCTCGTATTTTGCTTCTCGAGACAGATCCATCGTGACGCGCGTGTAGGTTTTGGACGACAAAAAGCGCACCCCCGTTAAAAGAGCCTTATCCGCCGCATCGGACGGCAGCTGCGGCTCTTCCCGCGTTCCCCTTCTTAAACTTTCGGCAAAGGCTTCCGTATGACCGAACCAGGCTAATTTGCCCAGGGGCAGCGCATGAAACGCGGCAATGAACAGAGAAATTACGGCCGTGCGCAAGAACTTGTTGTTCATAATGGCTACACCTCGCTTGTCAGCCCTCTTTCTTAGCCTCTTCGGATAACTTGAACAGAATGTTGAGCGCCTCGATCGGGGTCACCTGAGTGATTTCAATTGTCCTTAACGCTTCGCGAATCTTGCGCTCCGCCGAGTCGAACAGGGCCATTTGTACCGGGCTCTCGGTTGTAGGCTGAGCGAGAGGCGGAAAGCCGCTCTCGTTGCTCTGCTTCCCTTCTAGTTGTTTGAGAATCTGCTTGGCCCGGTCAATGACCGGAGACGGCAGGCCCGCCAAGCGCGCCACGTGAATTCCATAGCTGTGGCTTGCGGCGCCTTGCACCAGGTTGCGGAGAAAAATGATATTTCCCTGCCACTCCTTGACGGCAAAATTGTGATTCTTGACCCGTTCCTTACTTGCGGCCAGATCCGCCAACTCGTGATAATGCGTCGCATACAACGTCCGGGGCCGCCCCAAGTGATCATGCAGCCATTCGGCTACAGCCCAAGCGATGGATATGCCATCGAAGGTGCTGGTTCCTCGTCCAACCTCGTCCAACAAAATCAGACTACGCCGCGTTGCGTGCTGGAGGATGTTCGCGGTTTCCCTCATTTCCACCATAAAGGTGGATTCTCCACGCGCCAGAAAGTCCGTTGCGCCGATGCGGGTGAAAATTCGATCGACCACACCGATGCGTGCATCCGCGGCGGGCACAAAGCTCCCCATTTGCGCCAGGATGACAATCAGCGCGACTTGCCGCATGTAAGTCGATTTCCCGGCCATGTTGGGACCGGTCAGGAGCAGGACCTGGTTTTGATCGGAATCGATAACGCAGTCGTTGGGCACAAAAGCGCCCCGACCCATGGCGGATTCCACCACCGGGTGCCGCCCTTCGCGAATGGAAATTTCCAGGCTCCCATCGATCCGGGGACGGCAATAATGGCAGGACTCAGCCACCTCAGCCAGCGACACGAGCCCGTCGATTGCGGCCAGGGCATGACTCGAGGCCTGGAGTTCACGGTAAAATTCGGCCACGCCCGCGCGCACCCGCGCCAGCAATGCCGCCTCGAGTTTTTCCATCAAACTTTGCGAGTTCAATACTTTCGCTTCGTACTCCTTCAGGTCCGGCGTGATGAAGCGTTCACCGTTCACCAGAGTTTGCTTGCGAATATAATCCTGCGGAACGGATTTGAGATTGGACTTGGTCACTTCGATATAATACCCGAAGACGCGGTTATACCTCACTTTGAGCGATTGAATTCCGGTGCGACGCCGCTCTCCCGCCTCGAACGCGGCAATCCAGTCTTTGGCGTGAGACCGCGCCGCGCGAATCTCGTCCAACTCGGCGTCGTATCCGCTGCGGATGTAACCGCCATCCTTGAGCGCAAAAGGCGGATCCTCGGCGATCGCGCTTGCGATCAGGTCAGCGACTTCAGGCAGCTCGGCTAGCTGCTCCCTGAGTGAACGAAGGACGCCGGGTTGCTGATCGGCGAGATGACGCCGCAGGGCGGAAACGCCGCCGAGCGTTTCCTTCACCGCCACCAAATCCTTGGGCGAGGCGCTCCCTGATACCACTCGTGCGGAAAGCCGCTCTAGATCCTGCACCCGCCTCAAAGCCCCGCGGAGCTCTTGTCGCAGCCGGTAGTTGTCGATCAGCGATTGCA
>JBFJTQ010000565.1:0-3184 GCA_041625275.1 Binatia bacterium
GCATTTCCTCAAGATAGATGCAGATTGGTTTAAGGCTCGTAAGGGATAATTTCAGCTCACACAGCAAGGCTCATTCGACGAGGGGCTGAGGACATCATCTCAGCCCCTCTTTTTTTCTCCTCGGCAAAACTCTCTTTTTCACACTCCCCGTCCGGCGGATCGTGAACGGCAAAACTGAGTTCGTCATGGCGCGTCGACCGGCGCAAACGAAGTCATAGTCCCTGCCCCGAGTATCCGCCACTCCCCGCGGAAATCGACAACAAAAAAACGGCCTGCTCCGCCGGGGGCTCTCTAGAAGCACTGTAGCGAACCCAGGCCTCAGCCCGTGAGGAATGCCTAAACGCTGATCCCCTCCCAGACATCCAGGGCTTTCCGATGCGCATACATTACTGGAGCGCAGAGCTTGCTGCCGGCCCCTGCACCTGCATATGTTTGGCGATCATGAAATCTGTCTCACATGGCCCCATTAGTGTGCCGCGCATCCACCCTGCTTGACTCGCCGTTCGACTCTGGTGTACGCAAGCTAGGTAGGGTGCTCAATCATCGTTCATTTGATTTCATGCAAGGAGAGAATTCATGGTTCTGGTTCTCAAGAACGAGCAAATGAAGGACCTGCTCCCCATGTCGGAGGAAATCGACGCCATCGAACAAGCCTTTCGGGAACTGGGCGAAGGGAAGGCCATGAATGCGCCCCGGGCACGCCTGCGCACGCCATGGAAAGAAGAAGGTGGACAGTACTACTTCAACAACATCATGGGCCTGGTGCCGGGCATGAAGTCCATGGCGCTGCGCATCGATTCAAGCTTTTCGAAAGAAATCCAAGTAGGCGGAAGCAAGCGGCGCGTTTATCCGGGCGATTTTATCGGCCTCGTCATGCTTTTCGACATGGATACCTGCGAGATTCTCGCGATGATGGACGATCATTACATCTCGACGATGCGCGTTGCGGCTACTAGTGCCGTCGCCAGCAAGTATCTTGCGCGCGAGGATTCCAGCGTCATGGGGCTTTTGGGCGCCGGCGAACAAGCGCGCACGCAGGTAACCGCACACCTGGTCGTTCGCCCGCTGAAGAAAATCAAAGTTTACAGTCCGACAAAAGAAAACCGGGAGCGGTTCGCCCGCGAGATGAGCCGGGAAAAAGGGGTGGACATCGTTCCCGTGGCCTCAGCGGAGGAAGCGGTGCGCGGCAGCGATATCGTCAATGCCGCCACAAATACGGTCGATCCGGTGGTCGAGGGAAAATGGCTGGAAGCAGGTATGCATGTCACGAGCCTCGTCGGCGGCGACGGTTTTCTGCCCCGCAAAGAACTCGACGACGAGGCGATTCAAAAGGCCGGGCTGATTATAGTCGGCTACAAGCGGCAAATCTTTCTCGACAAACAGGCGGAGTTTCACGATCGCCTGGAGCGCGGAATCGTCAGAGCCGAAGATCTCCATGAACTCGGCGAGTTGCTCAACGGCAAGTGCCGCGGGCGCCAGGACGCCAGGGAGATCACCTTTTTCAAGAACAACACCGGCATGGGCATTCAGTTCGCGACCACGGCGCGCAAGATGTACGAGAAGGCGAGGACGAAAGGAATCGGCACGGAGCTGCCGTTAGATTTGTTTATGACCAAGCGCGGTGAAAAATTGTTCTCACCTTAAAGTATCGTAAGGCGTGAGGGTCAATGGGTCAGCTGGTCCTGGTACACCTGCATTGCAACACGTTGAACGGAGCGGAGCGATTGAACCGAGCGAAGCGTTTGAACGGCTTGAACTAAAATCGTGCTCAGAGGAGAGACAGTTTTAACCAAAGGCAAAAGTCACCTAACAAGCGAAACCATAGGAGATAGAGTATGCGTGAATGGGAAGCGTTTTTTGCAGAAGAAGAAAGAAGAATCTATGACAAAGCCGGCTACAAAGGGAAAGATGAGTTCGGCCGTAATCCGGCGCTGCTGATCATCGACGTCATCACCGGGTTTACCGGCACCAAACCCATGCCGGTGATGGAGGCCATCGATGAATTCCCGACGAGTTGCGGCCAAGTGGCTTGGGACGCGCTGCCGAAAATCCAGCAACTGCTCCACGCCTGCCGCGACGCCGATGTGCCCGTGATTTACTCGACCAGCGATCCCGATTTCAAGGCGGCTTTTGGCAACGCGACCAAACGCGGCGTTGACAAAACCGATTTCGAAAGACTCGCGGTTGAATTTCCCGAGATGATCAAGCCA
Source organism: Binatia bacterium (assembly GCA_041625275.1). Lineage (GTDB taxonomy): Bacteria > Desulfobacterota > Binatia > UBA9968 > UBA9968 > JBFJNS01. The sequence goes on from JBFJTQ010000565.1 coordinate 2,211, forward strand.
CGGGAAGGGGAATTTATCGTCCGCAAGGCCAGAGCCAGCGCCTTTTTCGGCACGCATTTGATTACCTATCTCGTACGCAAGAATATTGATTGCCTCCTCGTCACCGGGACGAGCACCTGCGGCTGCGTGCGGGGCACAGTATTGGACGGCTATTCCTTCGGCTACCCGGTTTTTGTCGTTGAAGAGTGCGTCTTCGACCGTTCACGGACGTCGCACTTGGTGAATCTCTTCGAGATGAACGCTAAGTACGCAACCGTAATTCCGTTAACGGAAGCGATGAACTATGTGGGCGGCCTGCGGCGCCTCGAAGGCCGCCAGGCCATTGCGCGCTGAGTCTTAAAGATTCGGTAGCGCTCTGATTCACGAGGTGAGCATGGCATTTGAAACCCCGTTCCCGGAACAGGAATATGTCGAACGCTACCAGCGAGCCTATGCCTTGATGGAGCGAGACGGCCTCGACGCTGTGGTGGTTTCCGCAAAAGACAACTACTGGTACTTCACCGGCCTCATGAGCTACCAGTTCGACCATCTGCAGCGGCCGCAGATCTGTTTTCTGCGCAAAGGCGAAAAGCCCCTGGTTTTGGTTTACGGCAACGAGAAGGCCAAGGCCGAGGCCATTCCGTGGATTGGACAGGTTCGCGCCTATGTGGACGTGCCGTTTCCACAAGAGATGATCGCCGACTGTCTAAAGGACGCGGGTTTGGCGGAGGCCAAATTGGGCTTCGAGCTTGGCGAAGATCAGCGCCTTGGCTTCCCGGCAAGCTATTTGTCGCGCTTGAGTGAAGCGCTGCCGAAAGCGCAGATTCAGGACGGCACCGGTGCGCTGACCGAGATGCGGCTCATCAAGAGCCCACGGGAGATCGACTGCATGCGCAAGGCATGCGCAATTTCCGTGAAGGCCTATGACCGGTGCCTGCCGCAATTAAAGCCCGGCGTGACTCGGCGCGAAGTGGCCGAAAAACTCTATATCGCCA
>JBFJTQ010000566.1:0-3176 GCA_041625275.1 Binatia bacterium
CACCCGGGTGTGGCTGCGGAGCTCAAATCGCCAGCGGGCACGACTGCGATCGGCGTGATGTGGGCCCAACTGCCTACGAGGCTGGTCATGGACGATCCGATGAAGTTCAAGGATCTCGTTTCCACCGATGAACTCGAAAAAATCTGGAAGGAAAAAACCGGAACCGAACACCACTGGCTGTTGGGCTGGTCCGTCAACGACGATTTTGCCGGGAAGAACTCTCCGCTTCTTCAGCGTGTCCACAGTGCCATGAAGGAAACCGTGGACTGGTTCAACGCGAATACCGACGAAGCCGTAAAGATCGTCTCCAAGAAAACCAAAGACCCCGTGCCTGTACTCAAAGATACGGTGGAGGCCGGAAGGGTGAAATTCCTCCAGACGAGCGCGGAGTCGCAGGAAAAAGATATTATGGCATTGCTCAAGATCTCGGCTGAGCTCGGATATGTGAGTAAGGTACCCGATAGCGGCTTTTTCTACCGAGGTTTGCGTTAGCTTCCAGGAACGGATCAACCGGAGTCTGAGGAGAAACCCAGGTACACCGCTGACCGAGATCGTCATGGGCCTTCCCCTGCGGAGGAGGCCCAATAACTTCCACTGGGAGGCAGCGCCGGGGGACGGCTGGGAATTCATGGACAAGTACCGTACTTATCGTCCTAGCGCCATCTTTTCTATGCGCATCTCTTTAAGGCTCACAGGCCATTTTGACCCCGTTGAGGGTAAGCGGGGCTGGCAATCGCGCGAACATGGCTGCTGAACCTCTGTCCAAGAGACGAACGCTCAATATCAAGACCATTGGCTCCCTCGGGGCGCTTCTGCTTTCTTGGCAAGTCGCCTCGCTCTTCCTGCCCGAGTATGTGCTTCCGGGGATCCAGATGATCTTTCAAGAATTTCTGAAAATGGGACGGGACGGAACTCTCTTCTGGGATACTCTCTTAACGCTCGACCGAATTTTGCGCGGCCTCGCTTTAGGTTTCACCGTAGGAGGGGCATTTGGTGCGATCATGGGAACCGTGAAGAGGACCGAGCCCTATGTGATGCCTATCATTAATTTCATCATGGGCGTTCCGGCCCTCTCCTGGACATTGATCGTAATCTTGTGGTTCAGCGGGACGGAGACACGAATCCTCGTATTAATGCTCGCGATTTCGTTTCCCGTATTCGCCCATAGCATCCTAGACGCTATCAAGGGGGTCTCCAAAGAATGGATGGAGATGACGCTGGTATTCCGGCCCACGCGGGGGCAGGTTTTTCGAATGCTGATTCTTCCGACGATCATTCCCCATATCCTGACGGCCTGGAAAGTGACCGTCGGTTTCGCCGTTCGTGTGGTCATCGTCGCGGAGCTGGTCGGTGCCTCGACAGGCGTCGGTTACCGGATGCTCCAGCAACAGGCGCTTTTCAATATGAGCGGCGTTCTCGCCTGGACTCTGGTTCTCGTCTTCAGCGGGCTCGGCATGCAGTTTGTCATCTCCATGGTAGAATCTCGCTTGCTCCGTTGGCGACCTAGCACACCGTAACATGCCGAAAATCGAATGCCACAATCTGACCAAGGTCTTTCGCATCCATGACCAATCCTACGAAGCGATCAAGGGCCTAAGCTTCGAGGTTGCCAGCGGAGAGCTGGTTGCCGTGGTCGGTAAAACGGGTTGTGGAAAATCCAGCACCTTAAACATTCTCCTTGGACTGGAACGACCGACCCAGGGAAGGTTGCTCATAGACGGTAAGGAGCCGTACAACGATTTCGACTTCTTTCGCGGGAAAATATCGGCGGTCTTTCAGACAGACCGACTGCTTCCTTGGAGGACGGTGCTTCAGAATGCAACTTATGGGCTGGAGATCTTGCGTATCGAACGAGCCGAACAGGTGGAACGGGCGCGCTATTGGCTGGACAAGCTCGGACTCACACAATTTGAAAACGCCCATCCGCACCAGCTTTCCGGAGGAATGAGGCAAAGGGTCGGCATTGCGCGGGCCTTTTCCATCAATCCAGATCTACTCCTCTGCGACGAGGCCTTTGGTCATCTCGACGAAGTGACGGCGAGGCAGCTACGGGCTGATTTTCTAAATCTAATTTTTGAAACCAAAAAAACATCCATTTTCATCACTCATGATATCGACGAGGCTCTGGAGCTGGGAGCGAGGGTCCTGGTGCTCGGCAAGCCGGCCCGCTTACTGATGAACGTGGAGGTTCCTCCGGCCATGAAGGAAAAGCCCGAAAAGCAGACGGCATTGAAGAACCGAATCATTGAAGCGATCGAGAACGACGCGTCGGATTAGCAGTAATGATTCCGCCGAAAGGGTGCGAGACAATCCGTTCGTGCGTGAAATGCCTCAGCACGAACGAGTAGCATAGATAAACCTCCAAGTATTCAGCCGTCCGTCCCCAGCCAATGTCTTGGACGGCCATCGCGTGCAGCGGCGAGCAGGAATGGAAGCTCTCGCGTCGGATCCTATTTTTGCAGACCGATTTGCTTGAAGAACCCCGAATCTTCCAGGCTCTTGACCAAACTCATGTCGACGAAATCCTCTGGATTGGCCGTCTTGGCTTTGGGGTGAATGCTCTGTTTTAGCGCCTCGGCGATACCGTCGCGCGTAGGATAGGGCGGCCGCGCGATATAGTCCAGCCCATACTGATATGTAGTCTCCATGATCTCGTCGTCTTGATCCCGCGTATACTTTTGCAACACCCTTTTCGTGAACGGTTTGTCTGCAATCATTTTCTCGATCCCTTCCGAATAGCCCTTGAGAAAATTGAGCACGACATCGCGGTTAGCGCGGATATAAGAACGCGTCGACGCGATACCCTGATGTGGAAAAGCAACCCCTGCCTTCGCCATGTCGATCAAGACATGAGCGCCGGCCTTTTTTGCTCGAAGGTTCGTGGGCGACGAGAACGGTGCGGCAACAATAAGGCGTTTGGAGATCGCGGCCGCAAGTTCAGGCATGCCTCCGATCTGCAAAAAGGTAACATCCTTTTCGGGCTGGAGACCATGCTTTTGAAGCACGTAGCGCATGGTGAAGTCGGTGGAGGAACCAAAACGCGTCACGCCGACCGTCTTGCCTCTAAGATCCTCGATAGACTTGATATCCGGCGTTGCCATCAAATAAAAGGCCGGCATGTTCGCTACGCCGCCGACAAAGACCAGATCGGTCCCCCCCAGATTGGCGTTTACCAC
>JBFJTQ010000567.1:0-3175 GCA_041625275.1 Binatia bacterium
GAGGAGTTCAAGCGCGATATGGATGGGTTGATGCGGGAATTGAAATCAACGCCACCGGTCCAGGGACAAGCGCGAGTCTATGTGGCCGGGGAGATCGAGTTCGAGACGGCCAAAGAGAGAGCCGCGAAAGGGATTCCCCTCCACGGCTCCGTGGTCAAAGGTCTGAGGGAACTAAGCGAGCAACTGTCTGTTGAGTACGATCTCGAATAGGACGAAATCCGCAGTGGGCTATTTCAAGGCGCCTCCCGCCACGATCTCCTTGACAAAACGATCATCGACAAACTGGTCCCACTTCGCCCCCTTGGCTTTGGGGTTCGGCGACGCCGCAAGCACGGCTTGGATGGCAGCTTGGGACGACACGGGGATCTTCTCCCAGGCTTTTTCATAGGCATCCACGGCCTCGTGCAGCTGCGCGCTATCGTTTATTTTGGTGTACTTCGACATGACAGATATCACGTCTGCGCGGTTCTTTCGGGTATAGTCCAGCCCTTCCAGGGCGCTGCGAACGAAACGCCGCACGCTCTCGGGGTTTGTGTTGATATAGGATCGCGTGGTCGCCACGGAATGCTGCACGAAGGGCATCTTCAAAGCCGTGATATTCAGCAGCTCCTTCAAGCCGAGGTTTCTCGCGGTTAGCGTGTTGGGTGGCGTGATGGCCGCAGCATCAATAATCCCTTCTTTGAGCGCGGCGACGAGAGCGGGTAGTTCTTTGAGATAAGCGAACTTCACGTCAGCATCGGGCGCGAGACCGTGTTGTTTCAGAATGAGTCGAGCGGCGATATCGGTGGGCGTTCCCTTATTGGTCGCCCCGATGGTCTTTCCAGCCAAACCGTTAATCCCATTGATCTCTGGTTTGCCGTACACCGACAGGACAAAACTGTTTATGACACCCAAGATGTAGACGGGGTCTCCGCCCGCCAACACGGCTTCCACAACCTGCGGCCCGGCGGTGGTGAATTGGACCTTACCTCCGACCAAAGCCTGGACAGCCTGATTCGTTGGGATATGCGTCATGTCAATATTCAAGCCATGCTTCTTAAACAAGCCCTTTTCCTGGGCCATCCAGAGATAGACAGGATCAGTGCTGATCACCCCGTAGACGGCCGTGGCCTGGAGCGGCACGGGGTCGGCGCCATAGCTGACCTTGCCCGTTATGAGAAACGCCAAGGCAATCGCGATTGCGCTCTTGATGGCAGATTTCTTGAGTTCCATGAGTCAGCTCCTGGCCGGAGTCAGTCGGCCGCAAAATTTCACTTACTAGCTACCCCGGGAAATCACGACTTCCTGAATCACCACGTTTTTGAGGGGCCGGTCGCGAAAGTCGCGAGGCGCATTGGCTATGGCATCCACTACCGTCTGGCCCTTTATGACTTCACCGAATACGCTGTGTTTGCCGTCGAGCCAGGGCGTCGCCTTCTGGGTGATGAAAAACTGGCTGCCATTGGTGTTCGGTCCCGCATTGGCCATGGAGAGAATGCCGGATTTCGAGTGCCTTAGATCAGAATGGAACTCGTCTTCGAATCTATAACCGGGACCGCCAGTGCCGGTACCCAGGGGATCGCCCCCTTGGATCATGAAGCCAGGAATCACGCGATGAAAAATCGTGCCGTTGTAAAGGGGGCGCTTTACCTTTTCGCGAGTTTTCGGATCGGTCCATTCTTTTGCGCCCGTCGCTAAATCGACGAAGTTGGCCACGGTCTTGGGCGCCTTGTCAGCATACAGCAAAACGACGATATCCCCCATACTGGTTTTCAAGGTCGCATGAATAGCCTCCGGTTTTTCTTGTGCGCGGCTATCAGGGGAGACCAAAGAAATCATTAGCAGGAACGCCAGGAGCACAGCTTTGTTGAACATACACTCCTCTCCGTCTTTGGCAGGGTTGGGCACAAAGTACCTCAATCGCCGGGGAATATCCAACGGCTGAGCCCTCGAGCCGTGCCGACCGATGACGGCCAAGACGCCAAGGGGAAGTTCTGCGTGAGCCCGGTGGTCGTGAGACATTCGGCTTGACACCGCCTCGCGCTTAGGGAACAGTAACGCATCCCGGTATACGGTGCAGGTAGGGAAGACAGGGAGGCATCATGAAAAGGACAGTGAGCTTTAAATGGTGCGTTCGCTACGTAGCGTGGCTGATCATCATGGGCTGGACCGTGTCTTGGTCGCCTGGCTCGTGGGCAGCGGGGGAAAAAGTGGTTTTCGGCTATAGCGCCATCGCGGGAGCCCAGGCAGTTCCCTGGGTTGCCAAGGATGCCGGCCTCTTTGAAAAGCATGGGCTCGATTTGACATTGATCTATCTAGACGGCGGTTCGAAGGCGACTCAAGCTATGATGTCGGGAGATGTGCCCATCGCGCAGATTGGCGGCAATGCGCCGATCTTAGCGCGCCTCAAAGGCGGCGACGTGACAATCATTGCCGGTGTTATCAATGTTCTGGCGTACAGCTTGATTGTGAGTCCAGAGATCAAACGGCCGGAGGATCTTCGGGGGAAGAAACTGGCGGTCAGCCGCTATGGCTCGAACTCGGACTATGCCACGCGGAAAATTCTTGTGAAGTGGGGTCTGCGTCCGGACCGCGACGTCGCCATCATCCAAATCCCGGGTGGGCAACCGACCCGCCTGGCAGCTCTGCAAAACGGTCAGGTCGCAGGTTTGGTGGCGCAGCCCCCGGTCACGAATCTGGCCCGAAAGCTCAAGCTCGGCATCCTCGCCGAGCCGGAAGACTTTGGCAGCGCGTATCCCAACACGCCCGTAGCTGCCCCATCGCAGTATTTGCGAGAAAAGCGTGAGACCGCCCGCAGGTTCATGCGCGCGTTTGTCGAAGCAATTTACATTTACAAAAACAGGCCCGATTTCAGCAAGAAAGTCATTGCCAAATACATGCGCATCGGGGATCCGGAAGCCGTTGATGATAGCTATCAGTTCTTTTCCCGACTCGTACCGGCCAAACCCTATCCGCCGCTCGATGGGATTAAGGAGGCTCTGTTGGAGTTAGGCGAGAAGGAAACCAAAGCCCGCACGGTTAGGCCGGAAGATTTTGCGGATATGAGTTTGGTCAAAGAGCTCGATGACAGTGGATTTATTGATAGTCTCTACAGGGCGAAAAAGTAGCTACGCTTCGAGAGGCCGGGTGTCGTTTCCGGGCAAACCCGGATCCGGCAGTGCAAAACAATCGAAAC
>JBFJTQ010000568.1:0-3170 GCA_041625275.1 Binatia bacterium
ATATGCGAATAAGTAATTTTTAAAGCAGGCCACAATCAAAGACGGAGGATAAGAAATGAAACAAATTTATCTTGGAGTTTTTCTCATAATGCTCGCATTCTTTACCGGCAGCGCTTCAGCTCAAACGCTGAAAGAGCTTCGAGTGTCCGCGATACCGGATGAGAACCCGCAGGAGCTGCTGCGCATCTACAAGCCGTTCGCCGATTACCTGAGCAAGGAAATCGGCATGCCGGTCAAGTTCACGCCCGTCGTGGACTATGCGGCGACCGTGCAGGGGCTGGCGGCGAATCGTTTAGACTTGGTCTGGTACGGCGGACTGACTTCCGTCCAGGCGGCGAAGCAAGCGAAGGGCGCCCGAAGAATCATCATGCGCAAGGAGGATGCTGAGTTCAAGAGTTATTTTATCACGCGCAAAGACACCGGCATCAAAGCGCTAAAGGATCTCAAAGGAAAGACGTTCTCCTTTGGCAGTGTCAGTTCGACCTCGGGCCATTTGATGCCTCGCTATTTTCTTTTGAAGGAAGGGATCAATCCGGAGAAAGATTTTGCCAAGTTCAGCTTCAGCGGCGCACACGATGCCACGGCGGCGTGGGTGGAGGCGGGAACCGTGGACGCGGGGGCGCTCAATTTCCTCGTTTGGGAAAAACTCGTGCAAAACAAAAAGGTCGACACAGATAAGGTGTTTATTTTCTGGACCACGCCTCCTTATGTGGACTACGTGTGGACGGTCAGGGGTGGAGTGGACAACGGCACGGTCGAGAAGATCAGCAAGGCCTTTTTAAAGCTCGATTATAACAACGCGGCACACAAGAAACTTCTCGATTTGCACCGGACCAAAGGCTATATCCCGGCTAAAGATGAGGACTGGAAGGGAATCGAAGAAGCGGCCGTGGCAGCGGGATTGCTGAAGTAGATCACGTGAAGTCCAGGCAAGCCCAGTACATTCTGGAAGGAGTCGGCAAAACCTTCGGGCGCCGCCAGGTGGCGCTCGATGGCATCGATTTCAAGATCCAGAAGGGCGAACGCGTCGCGCTGATCGGACCGAGCGGGGCGGGCAAGACGACTTTGTTCAGGCTTCTTAACTGTACGCTGCGGCCGACTTCGGGCAAGCTCTGGATAGACGGCGAAGATGTTGAGATGCTGCACGGGCGTCGGTTGCGCAACGCCCGCCAGCGCATTGGTACCGTTTACCAGCAGCATAACCTGGTTCCTCGGCTGAAGGTGATTCACAACGTGTTGGCGGGAAAACTGGGACGCTGGTCAACGCTACGTTCCTTATTGTCCCTGGCAGGCCCCAGTGACATCGATTTGGCACGCCGCGCGCTGACCGAGGTGGGTATTCCAGACAAGCTTTTCGAAAGAACCGACGAGCTCTCCGGCGGGCAGCAGCAGAGGGTGGCCATTGCCCGGGTTCTGGTGCAGGACCCGGCGGTCTTACTGGCGGACGAGCCGGTTTCATCCGTCGACCCGAGCCTCGCCACAACCATTGTGCGTTTGCTGCTCGATATCAGCCGGGATATGCGGAAAACTTTGCTGATTAGTTTGCACAGCGTCGATTTGGCCCTGGCATACTTTCCGCGAATCATCGGTATCAAGAACGGCGCAGCGGCCTTTGATCTGTCTCCAGACCGGATATCCGAAGAAATGCTCGAAGACCTGTACGCGGGGCATGTTTCCGGCCATTCTATTAACGAGGCACGGAGTGAGCAGATTTCCCCAATCGCCGTCACACCAACGTCCTAAGTCACTCTTTCCGTATCTCTTCGCCACTTTTTTTCTTCTGGTCTTCATGGATAGCTGGCGAAGGGCGGAAATTGATCTTACGGTTATTTTCGACGCTCACGGGCGGGCAAATCTGTGGAAATTCGTCAGCGGCATGTTCCCGCCGGAACTCTCGGGGCAGTTCCTCTCCCTGATGTTACGCCCGACGTTCGAGACCATCCAAATTTCGATCCTGGGGACGCTTATCGCCGTGGGTATCGGCTTTCCCCTGGGGCTTCTGGGAACCAACACGCTCGCCGTTCGCGGGATTCTTAATGAGGCGGACCTGCAAGGAGCGCCGATACGCCGCGGGCTGCGCACCGCCGTCTATTTTCTCGCTCGTGGGATCTTGAGCATATTTCGGTCCATCCCCGAGTTCGTTTGGGCTTTTATGTTCGTGCGCGCGGTCGGTCTGGGACCTTTTCCCGGTGTGCTTGCGATCGGCATCGCGTATGGCGGCATGTTGGGGAAGGTCTATTCGGAGATTTTCGAGAGCGTCAATTCCCGCCCCCTCGAAGCGTTGCAGGCTTTGGGGGCTAACAAGTTACAGATCTTTTTTTACGGCTGGTTTCCGCAGGCGTTGCCCAACTTTGTTTCCTACACCCTGTATCGGTGGGAATGCGCGGTTCGGGCGTCGGCCATCTTGGGGCTGGTAGGGGCCGGGGGGCTAGGACAGCAAATCGAAATCTCCATGAGGATGTTCAATTTTAACGAGGTATTGACGATTCTCATGATTCTTTTTCTGATGGTTGCAGGGGTCGATTATCTTAGCGCTAAATTGCGCGCGCTGCTATGAGCAAATCCCAAACGCTGAATACGTGCGAGACGATTCCTTCGGTGTCAAGCCGCGGCGGCGATAGGCTTACGGTCAAGAATGTCCTTCTCGTGGTCGGGTTGGCGTCGTTTCTCGTCTGGAGCTATCACGGGGCGGAAATTGACGTAACTCAATTGTTCAGCCGGGATAGCTTCGAGCAGATTTCTATTTACCTGAAGAAGCTCTTTCCGCCTGATCTCTCCGCGCCCGTGCTCCGGGAGGCTTGGAAAGGCACGATCGAAACTTTCGCCATCTCGTTCATGGGAACGCTGATGGCGGTCGGCATCGCTTTATCTATTGTTTTTTTTGCATCCAGAAACTTGATTTTTTCCGGCTTGCTCTACGAGTTCGAGCCTGGGCAGAGCTGGAGACGCGCAGCCAGGATCCTGCCTTATCTCATGGCCAAGGGCCTTTTGAATTTACTGCGCACCATTCCGGAAATGGTGTGGGCGTTGATCTTTGTTTTCCTGGTCGGGTTGGGTCCTTTTCCCGGAGTCTTGGCGCTCGGCGTGCACACCGGAGGGGTGCTCGGAAAGCTCTTTGGCGAAGTTCTGGAGGATGTCGACACTCAGCCCATCGAGTCGCTCCAGGCCAC
>JBFJTQ010000569.1:0-3170 GCA_041625275.1 Binatia bacterium
AGACCTCCACATGGTTTCTGAAAGTGGTGGGAGAGAGACCCAACTCACCCGCAATGACCATGTCCAGCAAGGCTCTACCGGAAACGTTGTGAATGATGGGATTTTGGGCCTTTAATTTGTTGACATACTCTTCGCCTTTAAACTTGAGCATGGCTCCTATAACCCGAACGCCCGTGTCGCTACCTGCAAATCCTATCTTGTCTTTCAGGTCCGGCTTCAATAACCCCTCGTAGTTTTGTGGGACAAGGGCTGCCGGAATGGCGTTGGTATTGTAAGCGAGCCCGATATGCGATTCCCGGTCGATGGCCCAGTAAATCAGTCCCTTGGGCGCTTTTTCCTTTACGTCCTCGGGATAGTTCTTCAAACTGAGAGTCGTGTAGGGCATGATGAGCTTGTTGTCTCTAAGGAGCTTGAGTAGCGGCAGCGTGCTTTCAATGGTATCGACAATGAAGCGCCGCGCCTGGCTTTCAGCGAGAACTCTCGAAGTAAGGTCCTGGCTCGATGCGCGATACGCCTCCACCCGAACGCCCGGATACTTTGCTTCGAAGGCGGCGACGAGTTCCTTGTATGAGGCGCCGGCCAATGAAGTGTACCAGGTAACTTTTCCCTCCGCTTTAGCCCCGGCATAAAGGATCTGTTCGCGATCCGGTTTGTTGTAGGCGGCCAGGTCTGCGAATTTCGTCTGCTTGCCGCCTTGAGCCCAAGCCGTTGAGACGATTCCGACTGCCAACGCCAGAGCTGTCATCAAACGTTTCATGACTGTTTCCCCCTGTTTCGGTTCCGGATAACGACGATTTTTCCTTCGTCACTAGTGAAAACGCCCACACGGCTGCTTGGATCAATTCGATTGTTTGAATCGGCCAAACGCCGGCAAGGGCTAAACCCGTTTCTCAAATTAACTGCAGTCCTTTGTCGCGCTGCAGGGTCCAGGCATGACGCCTCGAACCATCCCTGGCAGTATTAGCCTCAAGTTATCCCGAGGGATTTCGCCATTTCCAAAGTTCGTCGCGCGCGTTCGACGATCGGTCTGTCGATTAGCTGTCCGCCGAAGGCAATGGACCCATCGCCGCGCGCTTGGGCCTCATCAAAAGCTTTCAACACCTGCTGGGCGTAATCGATTTCCTGGGGCGTCGGGCTAAAGGTGCTGTTGATCGGATCGATCTGAGAGGGGTGGATCAGGGACATCCCGGAGAAGCCGAGCCTGCGCGATTGTAGGGCAAATCCGGCAAGCCCTTCGGCATCTTTGAGATCGACCCACACGCCGTCAACGGCTTGCACATGCGCCGACGCGGCGGCGACCACAATGGCCGAGCGCGCGTAGATCATATCACGGGCCTCGCCCACGCGGGATGTCGGGAGTCCCAATTCGCGCCCGAAATCCTCGGCCCCGAAAATCAGTCCCACCATCCGGGACGAGCAGGCTGCAATCCCCGGCGCATTAAGAAGACCGCGTGGGCTTTCAATGGCCACCAAGAGCTTGACGCTCCCGCTGGCCATTTTTGATTTTGGCTCGCGCTCAGTAAGGAAGGCGTCGACTTTACGCACCTCGTCGACGGTTTCCACCTTGGGCAAAACGAGTCCCTCGAGCCCAGGGCGAACTACGGCCTCGAGATCCGCATCCATGCGCGGATGACCGATGGCGTTGATCCTAACGAAACGCGTTGGCGAGCCGGTTGGCTTTTCTCGGCCAAGGGATTCGGCAATGTTCTTTCTGGCGGTGTCTTTTTCATTGGGGGCGACGCCGTCTTCAATGTCCAACATGATGGCGTCGGTGTTCAGTCCGAGCGCCTTATCGATCATTTTTTGCCGGTGTCCCGGAACAAACATCCATGATCGCTTTAAATCCATAGCCGATTTCTCCTTAGTCGTTTCCATACCTGAAGGCGGGCCAAATGTCTATCGATGCACGATGGGGTGGGAGCCGCGGAACGACGTATTTGCAACCGAGAATGTTTTCAAGAATAAGAAGGGAAGGAGATTCCCATGCTCTCGACGGGTGGGAACATTTGCCAAAATGAAGTTCGATACCTTCAAACTGCTAGTCCCAGTGGTGGCCATTACGGTACAGAGCAATTCCGCATCGACGATCATTCCGCCGTTTCTTGACGAGATGCGCATACCAGTGGCGGTCCTTGGCACCCTCGTTTCCTTAGGGCCGGTACTCTCTCTCGCCTCTCGCCTGCCAGCAGGCATATCATACAGTCGACAGCGAGCCCGGCTTCTCATCTCCATCTCCATCTTAGCCATGGGGATCACCAATTTTCTCTATAGCTTCGTCACGAACGGTATGAGCTTTGCCATCATCCACGCCTTGAACGGCTTTGCCTACGGGGCAGTGACGACTCTTTACATGGCCTTTTACGTCGACTCCATCCCGGCGGATGAAAACCGCAGCCATGCGATGGGTTATTACGTCGGCACGCTCGCCTTGGGATATTCAACGGGGAATTTCTTTGGCGGGCTCATGGCCGATCACCTCGGCTTTGGGCCGACGTTCCAGATCGGGGCCTTTTTGTCTCTCGTGCCAATTGCCCTGCTCTGGCTGTGGCATGGAACAACCGAGGTTGAGAGGAAATATACCGCTGATCCACAAAGATCCAGATTCACGGCGGTGGGTTCCTTGAGGGCCCTGCTCGAGCCTGAGCTGGCGACGGTGGTCATGGTAGCTCTCTTTCTTAACCTGCTGCACCAGATGGGGGGAGTTTTTATTTCCCTTTATGGGTTGGGGGTTGGGATGAGCCTAACGCAGATTGGTATCCTCCGCGCCAGCTATGCCGGCTGCAATGCCGTTACGCGCCCTATCAGCGGCCACGTGGTGAGTAAATTCGGCCATCGCGGCCTCTCCTATGCGGGAATCCCACTGCAGTCGCTCGTGCTGATGTTGATACCGCTGTTCACTGGGTTCGGCGCTGTCCTTGCCGTCTATGTGGTATCTGGCCTTATGCGGGCCGTCGTTATCGTGGCCAACGCGGTGGGATTGGTTCAAGACGTTGACGAGAACAAAGTTCGGCGGGGTCTGGCTTCCGGTGTTTACAATGCGGCTGGAGACCTGGGGAATATTCTCGGGCCCGCGATCGGAGGTTTTATCGCTCATCTCAGCAGCGTCAGCGGCGTCTTCGTCGCAGGTCCGGTGGGATCGACGATCCTGTTTCTCCTCGGAATGTGGGCGA
>JBFJTQ010000570.1:0-3164 GCA_041625275.1 Binatia bacterium
ACCGCAGCATCCTCGCCGATCCGCGAAGACCTGAAATGAAGAATCTGCTGAACCGCCGCATCAAGCATCGCGAGCCGTTCCGACCCTTTGCCCCCTCCATTTTGGCTGAGCGAGTGGGGGATTACTTCGAGCACACTCATGCGTCGCCCTTCATGGCCATGGCTTATAGGGTAAGGCCGGGAAAGCGCTCCGTAATCCCGGCGCCGACCCACATCGACGGCACGGGCCGGTTGCAAACCGTCTCCCGCACTGAAAATTTTCTTTATTGGAAGTTGATCAAGGAATTTGAAAATCTCACCGGCGTCCCGGTTTTGCTGAACACCTCTTTTAACGAGAATGAGCCAATTGTCTGCACTCCGGCAGAGGCGGTTGACTGTTTCTTAAAAACCAAAATGGATGTCCTTGTGATCGGAAGGAGCCTGGTGGAGAAGTTGGCCAACAAGGAAGACGGCCTGTCCGGCGATGGAGTTTTGCAGCCTTCCAAGCTCAAGTCATGCGCGTTCTCCTCATAGTCATTCAGTTCCCGCCGGATACCAATTCAACGGGTCAATTGATGTCGCAGTTGTGCGAGGGATTGGCGCGCTGTGGGCATGACATAACTGTTCTAACGACGTTTCCCCATTACGAGCACTTCCGCATCGGTGAGGAGCATAGAGGAAAATGGATTGAGCGCACTCGGGAGCAGGGACTGGAAATCATACGCTTGTTCACCTATGCCCCGGGGAAAAAGACTATGTTCAACAGGCTGTTGAGCTATGTTACGTTCAACACCTTGGCGGCGATAACGGCCACGTTGTCCCGGAGTCGCTGGGACGTGATCCTTTGCCCCAACGGCTCGTTTTTCACCGGTTTAGCAGCGAGTTTCATAGGGGTCATCAAATCGGTCCCGTTTATTTACAACGTGCAGGACCTCTACCCGGACGTTCCTGTTCGGGCAGGGCAGTTGCGTAACCCGTACGCCATTGAGGCATTGAAAGCGATCGAAAAGCTCATGTATCGCCAGGCAGCTCACGTTACGGTCATCTCTCCTATGATGCGCGACAACTTGGTATCCAAGGGGGTCGCGCCGGAAAAAATCTCCATGATTCCAAATTTTGTCGATACTGACTTCATTCGCCCTTTGCCGAAAGTCAACGACTTTGCGAAAGAGCATGGGTTAGTCGACAAATTCGTGGTCACACACGCCGGGAATCTAGGTTATGTGTACGATCTTGAGACCCTGCTCGATGCCGCTTCTCTGCTTTCGTCGGAGAAAAACATCTCCTTCTTGATCGTGGGCAATGGCGTCGCGAAGGCCAAACTTGAAAAAAAGGCCCGCGACTTGAAGCTGGCGAATCTCCGATTCATGCCTCTGCAACCGCACGAAAGGCTACCCTGGCTGCGAGCGTGCTCGGACGTGCAAGTTTCCTTATACAAGAACGGAGCGGCGCAAGATTCGTTTCCGTCAAAGATATACGAAATCATGGCAAGCGGACGACCGTTGCTCGCAAGTGCCGAGGGCGGCAGCGGGGTGCAGGCCCTGGTGGCCGCTGCGCAATGTGGCCTCTGCGTTCGACCTGGTGATGCGGAGCAACTGGCCGCGGCGATTCTGAGCCTCTATCATAATCGCTCGATGGGCGAGACTATGGGCGGATGCGGTCGGCAGTATGCGGAAAGCAACCACTCAAAAGAAACAGTCGTCGCTCGTTACAACGAACTTTTTCAAAGAGTTTCTGAGTTGAGCCCGTCCCGTTAGAGCAATCAAATCAACCCTAGTGAGTCTGTATCCCTAATCGCTCGAGAAAACATATGACCTGGAAAAATCGTTCAACGGTGGTTACCGGTGGCGCCTCTTTTATCGGACTTCATTTAGTCGATGCGCTTGTTGAAGCAGGCGCCCGCGTGCGGGTTGTTGACAATCTCAGCAGTGGAAAACTGGAAAACATCAAGAGTCATGTAGATGCTCGCAGGGTCGAGTTTATACAGGCCGACCTGCGGGAGCCAGGAGTCGCGCGCCAGGCGGTGCGAGACATGGAGTTCGTTTTTCATCTGGCGGCGGATCATGGCGGGCGAGGGTACGTGGACCTTCATCAGGCCGGCCCAGCGTCAAACCTGCTGCTCGACGGGCTTGTTTTCTGGGAAGCCCACCAAGCTCGCGTAGAAAAAATCGTCTATGCTTCATCGGGATGTGTCTACCCGAATTATCTGCAGAGCGAACCTGACCAGGAGATTTATTTGAAGGAAGACAGTATCGTTCCACCTTATGACGCTGACAACATGTATGGGTGGGCGAAATTGATGGGAGAACTGACATTGGCATCTTACTGCAGGGAATATGGCACGAAAGCCGCGTCCTGCCGGTATTTCACCGTTTTTGGTCCGGGGGGACACGAGAACCATGCCATCATCGCCATGATAGCCAGGGCTTTTATCGGACAGGACCCATTTGAAGTCTGGGGCTCCGGGAATCAGGTTCGTAATTGGACTTATATCGACGACATTGTTCGCGGCACCCTTTTAGCCGCCGAACGCATCGATGACGGCACAGCAGTCAATCTCGGAACCATGGAACGCGTGCGGGTAATCGATGCGGTGCGCATGGTGTTGCAGTACACCGGCCATAAGCCAGAGATCAAGCTGCTTCCGGACATGCCCACCGGTCCGCTCAATCGCGTTGCCGACAATGCGCTGGCCAAAAAACTGTTGGCCTGGGAGCCGGAGATCAAATTCGCGGATGGACTCCGCAGAACCATCGAATGGTACTTCTCCGCGAAGAACCCGGATCAAGTGCGCCGGGTGCTGCGAGAAAGGCTGACAGGACGCTGACCTGCCTGAGAGCGGCAGACACCGCTCGGGGCCCGGTCGTTACCAGGTTGAAGGCTGTCGTGCGCAGCGGGTATAGGGAGGAATTGCTAATCCGCTGCCCAGTTGATTCATGGTTTTAACGGACTTCAGTTCCCGCACACTAGCGGTCATTGTATATATGGACTCCCGCGTCTTCGCTCGCCCGGGGGGCCGTTGAGCCCCATTCTCTAGCGGTCTTCTCCTGAACCATAAGGAGCTCGGCCAAACTGTTTTCTTCAGGTCTTGAATCGCTAGTGTAGTGTCCCAAAAATCTCTTGACAGTCCCTCGGCACAGTTTCAGGCTCCACAGAGGTGGGACAGGAGCCCGTGGGCACAAGAAC
>JBFJTQ010000571.1:0-3154 GCA_041625275.1 Binatia bacterium
CCCGTCAGCGGCACACCCATATTCAGTCTTGAAGCGAGCATCTCCGTACCCGCGAAAACCAACATTAACGTTCTCAGAGAACGCTTCGCGCAAATTCAAAGAGACGAAAACATCGATATCGAGCTTTCCCCAGCCAAGAGTTGAGAACCCGCCTCATGGCCGGATAATCACAGCCCTTGCCTTTGGTGTGACGAAATCACGGCTTCTTGATACCAAGTTCCCTTTGCACTTCATGCAGCAGCGTGAAGTCCGCTACCTCGCCGACCGAAACTTCGCGCGTAACTTTGGCTTCTTTTCGCGATTCATCTATGAGCAGATTGAGTCCATCCGCGGGTATGCTTCCATCCATGCTGACGACTTTTACCGTGGAATCATAGGAAGCGAGCGCTTGTTCCCGGGGCACCCTGCCCCATTCGGCTAGAATCTGCACGCTTTCGTCCTTGTTCTCCCTGATAAAGCGCGAGCCTTTGATCAGGGCCTTGATTACTTTTTTTACTTCAGCCGGTTTTTGTTGCAGCTTTTTTACATTGACCCCAAGGCCGGAAAGGGGATAATTCAAATACTCGTACGCCCTGCCGAGAACCACGAAACCCATCTTCTTGGCTTCAAAGTCCCAGGGGGGCGAGGCCATCGCCGCATCCACGAGGCCCTTTTGCAGACCAGCGAGACGGCCCGAGTCGCCACCCAGCGCGACGAATCGGACGTCCTTTTCAACATCGATGCCGGCATGCTTGATCATGATGCGCGCCAGAACGTGGGTTGCACTGCCGAAGTTACCCACGCCGATCGTCCGCCCCTTCAGGTCTTTTACAGACTTGAATTCCTGCCGGCTCACAAGAGCATGAGGCGAACTATTAACGAAGCCCGCCACGACTTTCACGGGAATACCCGCGATCGCCGCTCTTAGGACCGACCCGGTCAGCATCGTGTAGTCGATATCGCCGTTGGACAGAGCGGCGAGGGAAGTCGCAGGCCGCATGACGAGAATCTCAGCGTCGAGCCCCTCCTGTTTCAAAAATCCCTTCTTGTGGGCAACGCCCGCTGAAAGGAAAATCATGCTGTAGCTCCCCGAGACGGAGATCGTGATTTTATCGGCCGCCATGGCGGCCACAGGGAAAAAAAGAAGGCATAGGATACCCCAAAAAATCTTTCTCATCGTACTGACCTCCTTGATGGTCCTAACAGTGTGCCAAAAAATAGTAGTCGGACGTCGACAAGGTTTAGCACAATCGAGAATCTCACATGAACAGGACATCCCTTGCGGGCATCAGCCACTGAGAATTCACGATTGCCTTCCAAAGTCTTTCGCCGACGCGATTGCGTAGCGTAAGGCATGCAGTGCCAGCAACAGGGCGACCCCTGTCCCTAACCAGGAAGCGAAACTATCCGGTAATTGGGCTTTGTGTCAATTGTAAACTTCGGTCTGGTTTGCACGATAGAGATGGACATTTGCCCCGGGTTGCGGTAGGGGTATGCCATTTTCCTTTCAATGACGTTGAAGATTTACTGAAGGAGCTTATCGCTTCACCAAGTTGACGGACTTAAGACAGGCGTCGAGAGTTCTTTCAAACGCGCGCACAAACCGGAAATCAAACGAGGTGGCTCATATGAATGGTATAGGAACACACAAGCTAAGCGCCCTGCTTCTAGGGGTTGTCTTTATGATCGCGCCGGCTCAAGTCCGGTCCCAGATATCCCAGGAGATCATAGAAGGCGCCAAGAAAGAAAAAGAGGTCGTGCTCTATGGAGCCGTGACCGTCAAAGCTTCGAAAGCCATCGGCGATCTCGTGGAAAAAAAATACGGCCTCCAGGTCAAGCACTGGCGCGGCGACGCCACGGAGATTATCAACCGGGTGATCGCCGAGGGGCGGGCGGGAAGGCAGGTCTTCGATGTCGTGCTGGGCAATGAAGCGGTGATGGCAAGCATCGATCAGAGAGGCTTTCTCGGCGTATTCGACCCCCCGTCGGCCAGAGCCTTCCCCAAACAGTTTCGCGATCCCAACCAGCGCATGACCCCGTGGCGGGTCTTGCCCTATGGCATCAACTACAACCATCAGCTCCTCAAGGCTGACGACGCGCCTAAAAGTTGGGAAGAGCTGCTGGCGCCGAAGTGGAAGCAAAAATTTGCCATGGCCAACCCGGGTATCCATGTGACGACACTTCAGTTTGTCCTGAGCCTGGAGAAACTGCTGGGGCCGAAATGGCTGAGCGTGGTGGAGGGCTGGGCGAAACAGGAGCCGCGCCTGGCGCGCGGACTCGCGGAAAATATTCAGCCGCTGACGGCCGGCGAGGTGGCGGTGGCAATCAGCTATATCAAGGACAAATTCCAGTTCTCCGGGCCCATCGAATACGTCCGAATGAACAAGTACTTGGCTTCCGTGAGCTTCGTGGCCATCAATCATCAGGCGCCGCACCCGAACGCGGCGCGTCTTTTCGCTGATTTCTTTCTCGGGCCCGAACCGCAGAAGATTTTCGGCGACCTGGGAGAACATGTTTTCCATCCCGAGGTCGAACATCGCTTCA
The DNA here is from genome assembly GCA_041625275.1 of Binatia bacterium. Classification (GTDB taxonomy): domain Bacteria; phylum Desulfobacterota; class Binatia; order UBA9968; family UBA9968; genus JBFJNS01. The sequence continues at coordinate 2,524 of JBFJTQ010000571.1, forward strand.
AGAAAGATATCAGGGACGACCAGATCCAGGTGCTGCGGCTGCCGTCCAACGAGGAACTGGAAAGCTGGAGCAAAAAGTTTCGCGAAATGTTTCGCTAAGAACAGTTACCGGCGAGCAAGGAGGCGGGGCAATACCTTCGCCATGGCGGGCCTTTTCTTTGCCCGCACGACGGCAATCTCAACAGGACTCAGCGCATTACTTCAGATCGCCTTGCGATCGAGAGCAACGGTCCCCCCACGTCACGGTGCGAAGATCAATGACAGGGGCGCGTCAATCAGTGATCAGCAATCCGCCGGTTGCAAAAAAGGGAATAACAAAACGTCTCACACGAACATCTGTGCCTCTTGACACCTGCCTGCTAATGGGCAACGCGTCACGGCTACTTACAGAGTCAGAGTTGCGCTTTTGAACACAAGAGGTTTCGACTCTAAACCATCCGCCAGCGAACTTTGAGCGTCTTTAAGGTCCGAATAGCCGCCGACGTATCAAACCCTCCGAAGGACTGCCACGCCGTCTAATAACGTCCGCGATATCCTCAAAAACAATCTCACCAATTGACAGAATCTCGACGGCGCCTATGTCGCACTCTGCCACACCAGAGCTATCGCCGTCTTTGGGCCGCGGCAAAAAA
>JBFJTQ010000572.1:0-3144 GCA_041625275.1 Binatia bacterium
AAAAACGCCCCTCACCCCAACGCCGCCCGGCTCTTTATGGACTATCTCCTTTCGGAGGAGGGGCAACAGATCTATTTAGCAGAGGGCATGCAGCCGGCGCGCACCGGGCTTTACGCCTCCTGGTTTCCTAAAGGTCTGAAGCTACACGTGAACGATCCTGAAATCGGCGAAAAGTTTGGCGATTACCAGAAACTCTTCAACGAGATTTTTTCAACGGCAACACCCCCTGGTTAAGCATTACTCCGACATTTTAACTTACGGAGGAGGTAGCTATGTTTGATGATGACATTCCCCGACATAAGATCGGCTGTCTCTCCCCTCTACCTGTGATCGATAATGGGCCTTACGAGTTTTACCAGCTGGTACCCCGCGGCATCATGATGGTCATGATACCCGTCGGCCTGGAAACCTTCACTCGAGCGGACGTGGAGCGGGTGTTTGCGCCCATCGATGAGAAGCTCGACCTGCTTATGGAGCGGGGAGTCGACATCATCGAGCAGGCGGGAGTCCCCCTGCCGTTACTCGTGGGACCGGAATTTCTCTCTGCCCTGCTGGACCGCATCGAGAAAAAGACTGGCGTCCCTGCCACTTCAACTGTTCTGGATGTTGTGGCGTCAGCCAAACATCTTGGCCTGAAGAAAGTGGCGGTAGCAAATAAGTGGAACCAGCAAATGAACGATAGCCTGGCGCAGTTCTTTGCTGCGGGTGGCGTTTCCGTGGTCGGGACCAGGACCCGGCCCATGGTTCCGAGTGAGTTCGTCAAAATAAAAAGCGCAGACAATCTGAATTTAGCGTATGAGCTCGGCCGCGCAGCCTTAGACAGATTTCCAACCGCAGATGGACTTTATATTGGTGGAGGTGCATGGCTAACGCTGCCGGTGATAACCCGCTTAGAGGGAGAATTCGGAAAACCCGTGATAACGAATCAGGTTGCGACGGTCTGGCATCTGTTGCACCTTTTGGATTGCTGGAAGCCTATTGCAGGATACGGCCGGTTGATGGGGAGCGAGTAGCATCTAGCCGTGTCGCCGCTTCAATATCACCCGGCCCGCTTTTTTGCTTGGCACGATATGGAAGACGGCAATCCCGACGCTGACCAAAAAATAAGGTGAAAAGATGAGCCCCACAGAGACAATTGCCCAGTTCGTCGTCGACATCCACGCGCGGGATATTCCCAAGCAGGCATTGGAAACGGCAAAGCTTGTCATTTTGGACGCCTTGGGCGTGACACTCGCCGCCTCCGTTCAACCCGCAGGGCGGATTATTGCGGAATACGTGCGCGATTTCGAAGCCGCGCCCAAAGCCACTGTAATCGGAACGAAAATTCGGACAGCTCCCGCACTCGCCGCCCTCGCAAACGGTACCATGGCTTTTGTCCTTGACTACGACGATGACTTGCACGGCAGCATCCATACGCTTCCCGCAGCCCTCGGTATCGGCGAGAACATGGAGATGAACGGGGAGCTGCTTCTGGAAGCTTACATTCTGGGGCGAGAGGTTTGTTTTCGCCTAGATGCTGCGCTGGATGCCGGTCGAAAAAGAAACCTTGGCGGCCCAACCTTGAGGGGTTGGTTTGCCGGTGGGACGACGGGAAGCTTAGCCGCGGCCGTGGCCGCGGGAAAAGTCTTGGGTCTGAACGGGAAACAGATGCGCATGGCACTTGGCATTGCTGCGTCGTTTGCAGGAGGTCTTCGTCGGAATTTCGGAACGATGTCGAAGGCCCTTCAGGGAGGAAGCGCTGCGAGAAACGGGGTAACCGCCGCCTTGTTGGCGCAAAAGGGCTTCACCGCCGACGACACCATCCTCGAAGCCCCTCACGGTCTTGTTTCCGCCCTGTGCCTGGAAGGGGAATGTGATTGGCACGCGTTAACTCAAGATCTGGGCCGAACGTTTTACATGGAACACCTTCCGGCCATTAAACGATATCCAACCTGCACTCCCAGTCATCGCCCCATTGAGGCGGTCCTCGCGTTGCGGCAAAAACACGGTTTCTCTGCTGAGGATATCGAGAGCGTGGAATGCGATTTTCACCTGCGTTCGATGTGTCGCCCCGAACCCCAAGAAGCGGTCGCGGGCCATAACAGCATACCGTTTATCTTGGCGCTGGCAATTCTCGAAGGCCGGGTCGTCGTAGGGCAGTTTACGGACGCAAAGGTGCAGGATCCCTCGGTGCGTGCCGTCATGAAAAAGATCAAACACGTTTCGTTGCCGCGATCAAAGGGTCAACCCGAGCCGGCAGATCGTGTCACCGTGCGCCTTAAGAACGGAGCCATTTGCAGCATGGAGGTGGCGCAACGTAAAACGCTCACGACAAAGAGTGAGATTCAAACAAAGTACATGGATTGCGCCACGATGGCGATCCGGTCGGAGGATGCCGCAAGGCTTTGCGACATGGTCGACGGGCTTGAAACGATCGAAAATGTTTCCCGTTTGATGAACCTGATGACCGGAAATCACCAACATTGACAGGTCCGCTTCATGTGTGCGATATGTCCGACATAGCTGAATCGATCCCCTTGGAAGTTTTTTAAGGAGGAGGGAACTGCACTATGCACCTGAGACTGACAAGGATTAGCGGAAGCGTTCTGCGGAAATATTTTCTCCCATTCGGCTTTTGCTGCGCGCTGATCGCATTCGGCAGCTTGGATGGATGGAGCGGGCCCGTTCAGGGAAATCCGCGCAGAGGAGGGACCCTGATTCTTGCGGCGACGACAGACCCTTCAACTCTGAACTGCGGTATCGAAAGCAGTCAGATCGTGGCCCTGGTCACTTCTAGCATCTACAGTGGCTTGGTTCATTTGGATGAAGAGTCGAATGCCCACCCGGATCTGGCGCAATCGTGGGAGATCTCGGATAATGGTCTTGTTTATACTTTTCGCCTTCGCGAAAACGTCAAATGGCATGATGGGGCTCCGCTGACTTCCGCGGACGTGAAATTCAGCTTCGAAAACCTTGTCGGCAAATACAATGCGAGAGGCCGGGCAGCCTACCGAAATATCAAGTCCATAGAAACCCCTAACGCCCAGACGGTGAAAATCAGTCTGAAAAAGCCCTACTCGCCTTTTATCGAGATTCTTACTGCCCATGACGGGTGCATCATGCCCAAACATATTTATGAAGGGACGGCCTTTCTTAGATAGCATC
>JBFJTQ010000573.1:0-3142 GCA_041625275.1 Binatia bacterium
GCTTCAAGACACGCGCCATTTCGCGAATCAGTTGAGCCTGATTTTCGATATGCTCGATCACTTCAATCAGATTGACCGCATCGAAGGAACCGCTTTTGAAGGGCAGTGGGTGATTCAAATCGACTCCGTTTACCCTGTGAACGGACTCCCCCAAATCGGGCGGCGGGTCCAGGTGCTCGGTCGCCACGACTTCGAAGCCACAAGAAGAAAGGATCCGAGAAGTGTCGCCGCTTCCGCAGCTGAGGTCTAACGCCATTGGGTCCTTGAGGCCGCCTTCGGCGCGCCAGATTCTTGTGATGGCTTCCTTTATGTAAGGATTGGGCATTGAACTACGCTCCGTTCAGACATTAGCGTTGCTACGGGGAGATCTTGTTCATCGACCGCTGATCCGCCTTGCGAGTAGCTCGCACGATTTGCTCCACCCACCACCTCAGTGTTTTCGTCTCCCCAGTCTGTTCCCCGAGATAGCACTTCAAAAAATACAATTTTTGCGTCGTCGCCAGATATTTCCCCAGGGTCCGGTTCACCTGCACGAGGTTCTTTATTTTCCTGTGCATACTCAAGTATGCACATACGCGAACCCCCTCGAGATCGAGCAAGAAATAAGACTCACCTGCCTGCGAAGCAGCAGCGACCATGACATTCGCGTCTTTCAAATCGTTGTGATAAATGCGGTGCCGATGAAGCCGCCGGAGGATCAAGGCGATGGCGCTAAGGAATCGCCGCCGCCGTTTCATCCCTTCATGCCCCCCCAACCTGCTCAAGTCTTCCGACCAATATGCATCCGCGGTTTTGCCAAACGGGATTTCCTCCGAGAGATAATAACTCCGCGTCAGCATCCCACAGCGACGGAATTCAGCCGCCGCCACGGGGACAGCGGTCGGAATTTGGTACCGGGCCAAGATGGCGGCTCCTCTTAGGGAACGTTGGGCGCCGGACGGAATCAGCAGCGACATAAGGCGATACCGCCACGAAAATGCATTGTACTTTTTGACGTATACCCTCTTAGCATTACCGTTCCATGCCAGGGTGCAGCGAGCGATCTTGATCTTTCGCTGGTTCTTGATGACTTGGCAGTCGCCACACTCAAACAGCGCCTCCGGTTCATACAGAACATCAACCATGCTCCTGCCGGCTAACACGCGCTGGAGCCAGATTCTGCTTCCGTGACGCTTGTGCAAGACAAATTCAGCAGGAAAGCCCACTTCCACCCTGGTGATAGACCTTTAAGAGATATTGTTCCAATATTCGGAAATGGTTTTCCCACGAATAGCGTTCACCCAACCGCCTGGCCGCCATTCGCGTCGCCGGCTCACGCGACCGCCGCAATAGGGCAATCAATCTAGCTTCCATTTCGCGCGCATCATCCGGACGCTGAACGATCTCTCCCGCGATACTTCCCGCGAGAACCTCCGCCGCACCCACGCCATGAGTCGAGATGACAGGTACCCCGGAAGCCAGCGCTTCAAGAACCACGTTGCCGAAAGCTTCCTGAATTGCCGGCAAGGCCACCACATCGGCTGCACCGTAATATTTTTCTATCTCATTTTGGCGACCGGTGAAAATAATTCTTCCCTTTGCCGCTCTGTCGGCCATGGCGCGAAAGCGGTTCATCCTGGCGTCTTGGCCGGCGACAATGAGATAACAGTCTCGAAGTGCCGCCCTCCCCCACACAGCAAGCAAACGATCCAGGCCCTTTCTATGAAATCCGCTGCCGACGAAGAGAACGACGGGCGCGTCGAGAGGAATAGCCCATTGACAGCGAATCGCATCACGCCACTCCGTTCTCAACTCGGGATGAAAGCGATTCTGATCGACACCGTTATACAGGACGACTATTTGGTTTTCGGCCACGGCATAGGTGGCCATGAGTTCCCGTTTCACCTCATCCGAGACAGCAAGAATCAACTTGAAGTGACCAGGCTTAAATTGCTGTTTTTCCAGCATTAGCAGGGTCTGGTGATACAAGCTAACGCTGTGCCACAAATGCCTAAGTTTCCCCCCTTGTTCAGCCATCTTGGACAAGAAGACACGGTGTGATCCTCCCCCGCATCGCAGGACATCCTGGTAAGGCATCCGCCCGAAGCTGATGACGAGATCACAGCGATAACGGCCCATCACCCGTGGCGCATTCGCCGCAAAACTCCACAGGCGCGCGGTTCGACCCAAAGGCAGCACGGGGATACGGTGAACAAGCACGCCCGCAGGCGGAGCTATCTCGTATTCGCTGCAAAATAAGTGAACCTCATGACCCAAATCGCGCAAACCGCTAGCCGTGACATAGAGGTCTCGTTCCGTTCCGCCTTTGAGATCCAGGCGTTTATGGCACAGGCCGATTCGCATGCTTTGCTACTTCTTAACGCTGTGAAAGCGTTCAAGCGGCGAGGAGGCGCACCTTCCAAAAGCCGCCCGAAGACGCTATGACTAAACCGCCATCGATCGTCGCCACGCTTCACCCGTGTCCCCGACGATCAAACGTAGGGGCGACCTTTATGGTTAGTAATGGACAAAGCGGCTGTGCAATGGACTCGCTCCGAGTACAGTCTAGCGGGCCCCATTTCCCCGAACCAAGATCAGCGGCGCATTGCCATTGGGTCCGGTTCCATGACTGCGGTCAATGATCAAGACCGAAGAGTCCACCCGTGACGTAAAATCTCGCCATGGCCGCTCGCCCATGACAACCGGTTCGGTTGACTGCTTCAGTTGTGCTCGCAGTGTACCATAGTCCTCGGGCAGCAATTTGACATTCTTCCCGCCGTAAAACACGATCGATGACACGTCCAACCCTTCAGGGAAAATCACCAGCATTCCATCTCGGCCGGCATGCTTAACGGCGGTTTGGACGAAATCCTTATAGCTCTGGGCAGTAGCTAAGGCCGGGGCTATCAATCCATGCAGCACTCCGATCCCGACGAGTGACCAAGCCGCAACATAAACCACACTCTCCCTGATCCTGTGACGCAAGAAGCTCCAGCCCGCGAACAACCAGCACAATGCCGAAAAAGCTAAAACGCCCAGCATGATCCAGATCCGTTCGTCGAAAGCCTGTCTGACCAGGCCAAGCTCTGTCGCCACATCCTCATCCAAGCGGAAGCGGAAGAAGCTCATAAACCAAAAAAGGTCTCCGCTGATGAGGCGGCCC
>JBFJTQ010000574.1:0-3138 GCA_041625275.1 Binatia bacterium
AGGGGCAGCCGCCGATGCCGCCGATGGAGCCATCGAGGTAAACCGTATCGGTCGGCTCAAGAGTGCGCAGGACTGCATAGGTGGAGGGCAATGCCAACCCGCGCGCATTATGAAAATGTAGTTTAAAATGCGTGATGGTCGGCCAGCGCTCCTTGATGGCTCGAAGGGTCTCTTCAACTTCATGAGGGGCGCTCCAGCTCATGGGATCTCCGAGGCTTACATGAGTGACCGCGATGCCCGCCTTTTCCCACAGAGCGTGCTCCCTCTCCAGCATCTCCATCCGCCGAGCGAGCGTAAACGGTCCGAGAAAATTGGATCCCCACGCCGAATGGATCCCGATTCCCGCCGCTTGATTCCCCCGTTCTTTAGCGCGGGTGATGATCTGCGGCCAGCGTTCGATCTCCTGCGCTTGAGAACGGTTGAAATTTCGGCGCACAAAGACGTCGCACAGATTGCAGGTCAAATAAGGCACGGGCTCGCGCTCAAGCGTGAGCGGCGGCGAATAGGCGCGTGCCCGCTCTTCGCCCTGCGGATTCGCCACCAGAGCCGTATAAGTCACGCCCGGTTTGGGACGAAAGCGGCGCACAATCTCATCGATGCACGCCATCTGAGGCGTATATTTGGGGCTCACGAACGAGCCCACAACGATGCTCTTGAGGCCCGTCTCGGAAATGGCGTCGAGCAGACTCACTTTCTGCTCCACCGGAATGTTCACGTCTTCAATCTGCATGCCTTCCCGCATGCACTCCTCTTTGTACTCCACTTTTGGCCATCGTCTCATGGGCTTCCTTTCTACTTTCGATATGATTTTTCGACCTGCCCGGTGCGATCTATTTCTTTCAGGAAGCTCAGGTCGACAAAATTCGCCGGCTTAAAGCTTTTGGCTTTGGGATCGCTCTCGTTATCCAGGACCGCCTGAAACCCTTTCTCCCTAGGCACCGGCAATTCATCGAACAGGTCCACGTATTCGTCATAGACAAAGCGGGCCTGCTCACTGTTAATTCCACCCATATACTTCTGCAGTATGGGAATGCTCCCCTCGCGGTTGCTCTTCAGATAATCGAACGCTTCCACAAACGCGCGCATGAATCTCATGACCGAATCGCGGTTGCGTTGAGCGTAGCGCCGGGTGACAGCGAGGGTTCCCGCCATGGAAACCGTATTGAGCTTGGCGCCATCCGCGAGAACGATGGCGCCGGATTTTTTCGCCGTCAGCAAAGCCAGTCCGCCCAGAACCCCCGCTTCAAGCTTTCCAGCCACCAGAGCCGCGGCGACTTGCGGGTGCCCGCCCATTTGCAGGATCGCCACGTCCTTGTCAGGCTTGAGACCTGATTTGCCGACCACGATTCGCGCGAAAGCGTCCGCCTCCGAACCGTACTGAGAGACTCCCATGACTTTACCTTTCAAGTCCTCAAGCCGATGGATACCGGATTGGCGGGTTACGAGAAGCTTCATGACAGAGACATTTGTTGTCGTGGCGAGCACAACGACCTCAGCGCCTTGCATGCGCGCGCGCATCAGCGCTGTCAGCCCAACCACGGCGAAGTCCACATCGCCGGCAATGAGCGATTGGACCAATCGCGGGCTGCCCGTGAGAAGAATAACGTCGGCATCCAGGCCATGTTTGGCGAACAGGCCGGTTTCTTTCGCAATCCAGGTAGGTGCGAAAACGGGGGTGGGGGAGACAAAGGCAACGCGGATCTTTTCCGCTGACGCTGTCCCCGCGAAAAGAGAAACGACGCACAAACAAGCACAAAACGCCGCTAGCAGTCGCCGCTGCTTGTGCAACGCAATGTCCTTGCCATCGACTCGGGGATGGCTATGGGATCGGTTCCCTCCTTGTTTAACAATCAGTTGCCTTCTCATAAGGTCCTCCGATCTTGCCTCAACACGACCCCTCTGTACGCAGCAGGTGTCGTATAGCCGAGATCACGATTGCACCAATCCTTCTCTGATACACCGTTCCTTGAGCAAGGTCAGGATCCCGCCTGCTTTGAAAATCTCTTCCACCGATGGAGGATATTTTGGCAGTACAAGTTCACCCCCCGTGCGCAGGTTGCGAATCACTCCCTCAGGGTAATTAATTTCCAATTCTTCCTGATCGTCAACCAGAGAACAGACCCCCGGCGCCACGAGCGTCGGATAAGCGAGATTGATCGATGTGCGCAGAAATATCCGCGCCACCGATTCCGCCACGATCGCCCGAATGCCGACCTTTTCCAGCACGAGATTGGCCTCCTCGCGATGGGAACCGCAGCCGAAATTCGGCCCCGCCACAATGATGTCACCGGCGCGCACCTGGTCGGGGAACTCGGGGCGGACCGCCGCCATCGTATGCTGCGCGATTTCTGCAAGCTCGCCTTTGCGCATGACATGCAGCGGTGCGATGATGTTGGTGTCGATGCTCTCGCCGAATTTCCAAACCCGCCCCCTGATAACAAAGTCACTTAGCTGAAGCATGTAACATCTCCCTGGGATCCGTGATCACACCCGTCACCGCCGAAGCGGCAACCGTGGCCGGACCGCCGAGATAAACCTCGGACTTCGGGCTGCCTTTGCGGCCACGGTAATTTCTGGTGGTGCTGGTGATGCTTACTTCGCCGTCGACCATGTAACCCAGCCGCGCGGTGCAAACGCCGCAGCCGGGTTCGACAAAGTGAGCTCCGGCGTTGACCAGAGGCTCCACCAAACCCGCGGCCAGACATTGGCGATAAACGATATATGACGCCGGAGAAATGATCAGGCGAACTCCCTTAGCGACTTTCCTGTAACGAAGAATCCTCGCCGCCACCTCGATATCCTCCAGCCGCCCATTGGCGCAAGAGCCGATTAAGGCTTGATCAATGCGCTGCCCCTCGACCTCTTCGACGGGAACTACATTATCAAAGGTGTGCGGCTTGGCGACCCGGACGCCCACCTCCCCCAAGTTGACTGTGAATTCTTTCGCGTAATGAGCATCCGGGTCGGGCGAAACGCTCTCAAAGGGTTTGTTGGTGCGTTGCCGAACGTAAGCCAGCGTCTTTTCATCCGCCTCGAAGAACGCGAATTTCGCCCCAAGCTCGACTCCATGGTCCGACAGGCACATGCGGCTCGAAAGATCCAACGCCCGGGCCGCCGGTCCCGTGTATTCTATGGCCA
>JBFJTQ010000575.1:0-3129 GCA_041625275.1 Binatia bacterium
ACCGGCAGTACTAAGCCGCGCAGACTGATCTCGCCCGTCATGGCAACATCTTTGCTGATACGCCGTCCCGTAAGCAGTGAAACGAGAGCGACAAAGAGCGTGATCCCGGCGCTCGGCCCATCCTTTGGGATGGCGCCCGCGGGGATATGGATGTGCAAGTCGATCTTCCTGAAGGTGTCGGAATCAATTCCGAGCGCCTCCGCGCGTGACTTGACAAGGCTCAACGCGGCCTGTGCGCTTTCCTTCATCACATCGCCGAGCTGGCCCGTTAATAGTAACTTACCTTCTCCCGGCATCTTGGTAGCTTCGACAAACAAGATGTCTCCCCCAAACGGTGTCCAGGCCAAGCCAGTAGCCACTCCAGGCAAGCTAGTACGCAGCGCAATCTCATTGATGAACTTTTGCGGGCCCAAGTACGTATGGAGAGATTCTTCATTGACGGTTATAGTCTCTTTAAACCCATCCGCGATGCGAGTTGCCACACTCCTACAGACAGCTCCCAACTCACGCTCGAGTTGACGAACCCCGGCTTCGCGTGTGTAGGACCGGATAATTCCCCGAATCGCATCGTCAGTAAAATGAATCTCTTCCGTTCTAAGACCGTTTTCGGCAATTTGCCTAGGAACGAGGTATCCCTTCGCAATGGCCAACTTATCTTCCTCGATGTACCCCGGCAATTCTAAAATCTCCATACGATCACGCAGAGGCCCCGGAACTGTATCGAGCACGTTCGCCGTCGCGATGAACAATACCTGGCTTAGATCGAAAGGCACGGCGAGGTAATGGTCCTGGAAGGTTCCATTTTGAGAGGGATCGAGGACCTCCAGCAAAGCGGCGGAAGGGTTACCATGAAAACTAGCGCTAAGCTTGTCGACTTCATCCAGCATGAAGATGGGATTTCTACTGCCGGCTTTTCTGATTCCTTGGATAATATTGCCGGGCAGGGCGCCGACGTAGGTACGTCGATGACCGCGAATATCCGCCTCGTCGTGGACGCCGCCAAGACTTTGGCGCACGAACTTACGATTCATAGCCCGAGCGATACTTTGGCCGAGGGAGGTCTTTCCTACTCCCGGAGGACCGACTAAGCATAATATAGGGCTTTTCCCTTGTGGCATGAGTTTACGAACGGCGAGAAATTCGATGATGCGCTTTTTTACTTTTTCAAGACCGTAATGATCGGCGTCGAGAATTTTACGTGCTTTTGGAAGGTCGATCTCTTCCTTGGTGAAAATGCTCCAAGGGAGTTCCACCAACCAGTCAAAGTAAGTCCTTATCAACGAGTGTTCAGGCGCCATCTCAGGAATGCGCTCGAACCGAGCCAGCTCTCTCAGTGCTTCCTTCTCAACCTCCAGGGGCATTTTTGCCTCGTACAGTTTTTTTCGCAGCTCTTCAACTTCGACAGTTTTCCCATCCTCTGCGCCCAGTTCTTTTTGAATGGCCTTTAATTGCTCGCGCAGGAAATAGTGGCGTTGGGCCTTATCCATGGATTCCTTGGTTTCATCGCCGATTTTCCTGCTCAGTTCCAGCAATTCGATCTGGCGTGCCAACTTTTCTGAAACCCTTTGGGCGCGCGCCTCCGGGTCAAGGATCGCGAGAATTTCTTGCTTCTCAGCAGACGGAAGGTCCAAAGTGGAAGCGATCATATCGATTACGGTCAGGGGATCTTCAGTCCTTTCGATCATCGATCTCAGTTCGTTCATGGGTTCAGGAAATAACGATAAGGCCCTGGCTGCTTCTTGACGCAGGTGTAAAATTCTTGCCTCGAACTCTTTGGTTGGCGGGAGCTTTTCATCCACCATCGTGACGCGTGCAATGAGCAAGGGATCGGTCTCAAGAAATTCGGCGATCTCAAAGCGTTGGCGGCCTTGAACGAGGATCTGACGCTGGCCGTCCGGCAGAGTAAACATACGCAAAACGTCCGCGACGGTGCCCACCCCGTACAGGTCTCTGGGCTGCGGAACGTCTATATTTGGATCGCGTTGGCCAACAAATCCTATCGGAAGTTGTTGGCGAACAGTCTCTTCGACAGCTTGGAGCCTTGCCGGGCGGCGGACCCTAAGCGGCATGATCATGGAGGGGAAAAGCACCCGGTTGCGTAAAGGTATGATGACCAATGCCCCCGCAGGGATATTGAGCCGCGCCTTGGATTTTTCCGATGCCTTCTCTTCAGCTTTCATGATTGCTTCCTTAGCTCGATGATGAGTAGCCCGTCCCGGAGAGAAATTTCTCCTACCGCTAGATGCTTTTCCCCGCCCACGAGCCGGAGCCGCCGCTCAAAACGGCCGAGCGGAATCTCCCATATCTTCAGTTCTCCTTCACTGCAGCATCTCGGCAGCGGGCGTTCGCCGGCGATAACAAGTTCGCGTCCCTCGAGCCGTACGTTCACTCGGTCAACTTCGACCCCAGGAAGAGCCGAAATCACCCACAGGCTTGCGTCAGTCTCGACGACGTTGACGGGAGGTTCCCAGCTTGGCGTCCTACCGTGAGATGCCCGATAGTGCGCCCCAGCGGCGATCTGTAAGAAATGTCTATGAATCCGTTCGGCCTGCTGGAGCAAATCGTTAGCTCGGTGCCAAATCAAAAAATCCCAATCGCGTTCTGACATATTATCCGAGCCTCCACGACACTAGAAAAATGAGATGATATTGGGGACAAAAAATAACGTAAGGACGGAATAGACCTTTGTCAAGGAAAGTACGCCGAAGCTTTGTTCGTGATTTGCTACGATCCTCCCAGGTTTCGTAACGAAACAGATCCTTCGCTAAATGCGAGCTAAGGGGGAGAAACTTTTGGTGCAACCGGCATGAGCGCTAAATAAATCGATACCGGTAAGCTCGTGCTCCTCCTGTTCGTTGGACTCCTGCCCGTGCGCATCCCATGCCAAACCAGCAGTCTGTCCCAACGGTGACAAGTTGTCCAAATAAAAGGTGAATCGCCTCACTCGCTAATTATCGAGCTAAGGTCGCCCGGACCGCCTGCGCATCTGTGCCGGCCGTTCGATATTTCTTTGTAATATCGTCCAAAATGAGACAGAAACTCGCGCTGATGCAGTATAGCATTATGTCCAAAACGAAGGAGGGGGATGACATGTACACCACACGCATCCGCGCTCACCGAAGCCGATCA
>JBFJTQ010000576.1:0-3126 GCA_041625275.1 Binatia bacterium
ACGGTGGGTATCAATGTTCCACCGTCGACGGAATTATTGGCGGAGTCGGCGGCGATGACGCCGCGGACATCGCCCTTGCCGAAAGTTTCCAGAGCGCCCTTTTCGGTGTGGCGCGCCTGGGCGTAAGCGATCCAGTGGGCCCCCGACGAGCCTACACCTGGCATCATGCCGACGAAGGTGCCGATCAGAGAAGAGCGTGTCAAAAGCCATTTATGGCGCAATGCTTCGCGCATGCCGCGATAAACGTCCCGATTGGCCTCCCTGAGCATCACATCCAAGCGCTGGCGCGCGATGGGCGTATTGGCGACCACCAAGTCGATGGCTTCGGGCAAGGCAAAGAGGCCGACGACGATGGGCACCAGAGGCACGCCGTCCCACAGATACTCGATTCCCATATCGGCTCGAACCACTCCGGTGATGGACGAGAAGCCGATCATCGCTATGACGAGCCCGAAAGCGGCCGTCAGCACCCCTTTGACGAAAGCTCCGGCACTGACGATGGCAACGCATATCAAACCCAGCAACGCGAGCAGAAAAAATTCCGCAGAACTGAACATTCTCAGTAGCTCGCGGGAAATCGGCAGCGCCAAGAGCAACGCCAGGGCTCCGATCACTCCGCCGACGAGAGTGCACATGTAACTGGCGCCGAGGGCGACTCCCGCCAAGCCTTGTTGTGCCATGGGATAACCGTCGAGTATCGTCGCCTGCGCCGAACGTGCACCCGGGATGCCCATAAGAATGGAAGGGACGGGCTCGGTGATATCGCTGGCCGCGAGAAAAAAGACGACGGCTGTGACCGTGATCCAAGCGTCTAAATAGCCGGCAAAGCCAAGGACGATCACGGCAATGGGCAAATTCCCGCCCGGCATCATTCCCGAAATTAGCGATATCGGAAGCATGACGAGCATGACGAGGAGCGGCCCGGGTGAAAAAAGCCGCTCGGCGGCGCTTATTGAAGCTTCAAGCATTTTTCGTCCTCATCTCGGTCGTCTGCGTTGCAGCCACCGCGGATTCGAGCATTCATGTCGAATATCCGCGGCCGCAGTCTATCCCTGCCCGATCAGGGTTTTCAAAAGCTTTCTACCCGCCGGAGTGAGTTTTTCGAAGTAATCAAGGGATTGTCTGAATTCCTCGGCGGTGCCTAAACCAACTTCCAATCCTGCGGCTTCCGCGGCCTTAAGAAACCCTTCGTCTCGGGTCGTCTTTTCGAATGCATTGCGCCAGGCCTCGTAAATGTTATCAGGCACACCCGCGGGGGTGATGAAGATTCGGCTGAAATAGAGGAAGCGATTCGCGACGTCGAAAGCGTTTTTCTGGTCATCGTTGGGTTTGACCACATCATGGATATGGGGAATATTGCTGGCTCCGAGTTGCCCCAGCCAGTCTTTTGAAGGTTCCTTCTCCCACCAGAATATCGGGGCCAGAATCTTATTCTTGATCCAGTTGGGAAACAAGCGCGGCACGTTTTCTTCAACACAGCGATCCACGCTCTCGGTTTCGCCGCGGTCGAACCCTGCCATGATTTCCGACGTGCCGCCGTAGCCGTAGACCATCTTGACGGGTCCGCCGAGCGCTTCTACGAACTGCGGACCAAGTCCAAAAGCCGCGCCGGGGGCATTGCCGCCATTCGTAACAGGCCGCCCCAGTTTCTTGAGTTCCTCCCATGTCGTCGCGATGCTGCGTCGAACGCACCAGATGCGCGTCACGCGAGTGGCGCTTGGGCTACCGAGCACCCGGACGGTTTTAAGGTCGAAATCAGGGACGTCTATTCCAACGAGTTCTTGCTGCACGAAACGGGGGTGAAGCAAACCGAGCGTCAACCCGTCGGGGCGGGATTTCATCGCTGCCCGCAGGCCGCGCAGCTGGCCGGCGCCGGGTATGTTCTGCACCAGGAACTTGGGATTACCGGGGAGATATTTTCCCGAGAAACGCGCCACCATGCGGGCGAACGTATCATAGCCGCCCCCGGGCGCCGAGCCGACGATGATCGTCACCGGCTTGCTGTTAAAGTGTTTAGCCAGATCTTCTGGCGCCTGGGCAAAGGTCGGGAGCGGGATTGAGCCGATTATTGCGATGCCGATAATCAGTGACCACAAAAGAGATGCACGTCTCTTTTTCATAAAAAGTTTCCTCCGTAACTTTCAACTCTTAGTTCCCAATCGTTCCAAACAATTGGAACCATGAGTCATGCGATGTTTTATACTTAGTGATGTTGAATGCTTAGAGTCAACCCCCTAACTGGTAAGTTGCATGCGGCAAACGAACTCTCCCGACACCTTCCTTCGGCGCGCATTTCCGTTAAACCAATTTGTGCCTGCTACGGTTCCCGGGTAGGAAAGCCGTTTTCGTGTTTGACAGCGAACTCCCTGCTCGGCTACGTTCTAGT
The DNA here is from genome assembly GCA_041625275.1 of Binatia bacterium. Taxonomy (GTDB): domain Bacteria; phylum Desulfobacterota; class Binatia; order UBA9968; family UBA9968; genus JBFJNS01. Next base: position 2,387 of record JBFJTQ010000576.1, read on the forward strand.
TTTTGCGCTAAAATATGCGCTAAACATCCGTACTGAGCGCCGTCCGTGACGGTGGTTGCTTTGAAAAAACTTGCAGAGAAGCAGGAAACACTGGTCATTTAGCCGCTTGGTAAATTCCTCCAAAATCAATCTCTCTGCACATCAAAATTTTCAATCAGAGTTTCAACTTCATCCATGACAACACATGATGGCTCTATAAGTCCGAGTCCCCCCTCATCAGGAAAATTCGCGATCTTCAAGCAGCGAAACTTCCGTTACTACTGGATCGGCACGATTTTTTCCAACATCGGCGAACATATCGAAAACGTCATTCGGAACTGGCTTATTTGGGAGCTGACCCATTCGGTCTTCTGGCTTATGGTGATGGTCTTTATGCACTGGGTTCCCTTCGCCTTGTTATCCCTTCCGGCGGGAAGCATCGCCGAGCGAGTGAACCGGCGGCGACTGATTATTTGGACCGAAGTCGGGCAGTGCCTTGCCGCTCTGGGTATGTTTGTGACCACTTATCTCGGAGTGATGGATCAGTACTGGATGTCGGCCTTGTTGATTTTGCACAGCGTGGCGGGCGCTTTGAGCAATCCTTGCCGGCAACTTTTCTTGCACGACATGGTGGGGAGGGAACATCTCCTCTCCGGCATCGCTCTGACATCCTCGCTCCGGTTCGCAACGCAATCCGTGGGTAAACCCATCGGCGGGCTGATCCTGATTACACTGGGCGCCAGTTTTGGTTTCTTTGTAAA
>JBFJTQ010000577.1:0-3122 GCA_041625275.1 Binatia bacterium
CGACCAGGACTGTTGCGGCCATACGATGCTCGCCGCCTCGGTTATGCGCTTGCGCTCCATCAACGTGTCCACAGCCGCCTGAACTCCATGGGAAACCAGTTTGGCCAGCCCCGGGTGGCTACTCAGCAACTCATTCTTTAGAACCATCACGTGCATGATGGGAAAAATTCCTGTGCGCGCGCGGTACTCCTGCTCGACGGCGACATAATCCGGAAACAGCCGGCGGATGCGCGGCAACTCTTCCGATGATAGCTGCGGCGGCCGCGGGATCATCATGGCGTCGATGTCACCGCCGCTGAGCAATTGATCCAAAGTTCGCCCTTGCGGCGCCGGACTGATACGCGCCCAGTCGGGCCCTCCCCGCCCTTCACCCGCTGCGTCCGATTCGGATATCCACTCAATGGACCTCAAATCCACACCGTAATCCTGCGCCAGGAGGCCCCGTTGCCAAACGCTCGCGGAATTCGTCCAGCTCTGAATCCCGATCCGTCTCCCGGCGAGATCCTTTGGCTCTTGGATTCCGGCGACGCTTGAAACCCAGATGTCGCGGTGGCGAAAAATTCGATGCGGAAAAGTAGGAATGGCGGTGAAGGGAAGGCCACGCTCAAATCCAGCCAAATAGTCCACAAGCGAAAACTCGCAGATATCGAACGCCAGAGACTGAGCCATCTGCTTGTGCCGTTCGCGCGGATGGATGCGTCGAATCTCGATCTCCAAATCACCAAGAGGAAACCTCCCTGCCTTCAGGAGCGCCAATTCCGGCGCGTCGCACGCCATGACCAGTCGTTGCGAATTCATCTGCCCTGCTCACCTTCCGTTTTTACTACGACAGTGACTATACCAACGGGCAGCAAATGTCTATCTTCTTCTCAGTCCAGCGGCAGTTTCCCCTCGCGAACGAGATGGCCCGCGGGCGGACTTGACAAGTTTTCTGTCAAAGAGAGATATTCGGGGGCGGTTACCGCTTGGACAGACGGGTGTTGGCTGGACAGCGCGCCCAAGACAGTGCCGGCACTCAGCGGCACCTGATTCTTGTTGGCATCGCCGCCAGGCGATGAAGATGAATATAAACATGCGGTTGCACGATTTCCTCGACTATCATGCGCGCGAGCGCGGCGACGCGGAGTTCGCCATTCAAGGCAACCGTCGGGTCACCTATCGCGAGGCACTGGCTCAAACGAATCGCTTGGCCAACGCCTTCGTCAGCGCCGGTCTTCAGATCGGTGATCGGATTGCTGTGCTCTCCAAAAACAGCATCGAATACGTTTTGCTATACTTTGCCGCCTCTAAGGCCGGCGTCGTTCCTGTGCATCTCAATTACCGCCTGGCCCCGCCGGAGTGGAGCTACATCATAAACGATGCAGGCGCGAAGTTGCTTCTCGCCGGAGGCGAGTTTCCCCGGGCCCTAGAGCCAATCCGCAGCGAGTTGCAAACAATCGAACGCTTTGTAGCGATTAACAGTGCCGGAGCCTCGCAGTGGGAAGACTACCAGCAGTGGGTCGGCGGCGAGCCGACCACACCTCCCGATCGGCTCATTACCGAAGACCACGAACTCTACCAAATGTACACCAGCGGCACGACGGGCGAGCCTAAAGGAGCCGTGGCCACTCATCGGGCAGCCATTGCCCAACTGGTGCAAAGGGGGCTCATTCTCAAGAGCGAACCGGGCGAGCGTTGGCTTTTAGTCGCTCCCATCTTCCATGCCGCCGCTGCAAATCAGGTGGCCTGCCAAAGCGTGTATTGGGGCAGTTGCCTTTATATCCAGGCAGACTTTGATCCTGTCGAGTTGATTCGCACGCTCAGCCACGAGCGCATTAGCATAGCGCACATCATGCCAGCCATGATCCAAGCCTGTCTTGTAACTGTGCCCGACGTAGCCGAGCGCCGTTACGATGACCTGCGCTTCATTAGTTACGGCTCATCCCCTATTTCAGAAAAAACCCTGCGGCGCGCCATGGAGGTGTTTAAATGCGGCTTTGTCCAGGGCTACGGCATGACCGAGACGATCGGCCTTACCCTCCTGCTACCGTCCGAGCACCGGCGCGCTCTGAAGGACAAACCGGAATTGCTCCTTTCTGCAGGTCGGCCGCTGGTCGGGACGGAGGTACGCATCGTGGACGCGGACGACATCCCTGTCCCCGACGGGACAACCGGTGAAATCGTCGCGCGCGGCCCACAACTCATGAAGGGATACTGGAATCAGCCCCAGGCGACGGCGGAAGCGCTGCGCGGCGGCTGGATGCACACCGGCGACGCCGGCATGATAGACGCCGAAGGCTATCTTTACATCCAGGACCGTGTCAAGGACATGATCGTGTCCGGCGGGGAGAACGTCTATCCCCGCGTGGTTGAAGAGGTGCTGTTCCACCACCCCGCCGTCGCCGATGCTGCCGTGATCAGCGTACCGGACGAACGCTGGGGAGAGTCGGTAAAAGCCATCATCGTCCTGCGCAGCGGCATGAACGCGACCGCGGAAGAAATCGTGGAGTTTTGTCGGGGCAAGCTGGGTCGTTTCGAGCAGCCTCGCTCCGTAGACTTCCTGCAAGCGCTACCCCGGACGCCTAGCGGCAAGGTGCTCAAGCGCGCCCTGCGCGAGCCTTACTGGGCCGGCCATCAACGTCGAGTAGGGGGAGCATAGGAAAGCCTCGCCCTGCATCCAAGAGCCTAAGACTTAAATTGGCGGTTCTCAGCGACGGTTGTTGTTTTTTTCCTTTCCATTGAGTCCGAGGAGTGATGATTGAACAGGACAGGCGGAATTCGGCGCCGCGAATATAAAAATATGCACAGTTCCGGATGCATAAGCCGAATCATCGCATCCGCTTTGACATAGGGCGTGAGGAATACTAACTTAAAAAATGGCCGAAGATGTCGTCTGTCAGGTCGTCTAATAACAATGAAAACGCTGAGAACGAGAATTCCGGTTAAGCAACGGGGTTAAAGTCGCCGACGACGCTTTGGAGTTTAAGGGTGGACGCGAAAAAAAAGGGATTTTATGAAAGCTGAGCTGCCCGCAAACGAATCGGCAAGGCTTGCTGCCTTGCGCAACTATCGCATTCTCGACACGTTGCCCGAGGCCTCCTATGACGACATCACGCATTTGGCATCTGAGATTTGCAACACCC
>JBFJTQ010000578.1:0-3113 GCA_041625275.1 Binatia bacterium
AGCCGGCAGGCACGCGGCGGACGTTATCCAGGTTGACGTGAGTTATGGCTACCAGTTGATGAATGACGGTCTCGTCCATGCGTACCCATTTTCCGGACGCAAACGCTTCTACGACGGCACTTACGACCCGCAAGGGTACTGGCATAGCATGTATCATTTAACCACCGCGCTTATTTACAACACGAATCTTACCAAGCCAGAGCAAGCCCCCCAGAGCTATGAGGATCTACTCAAACCCTCATGGAAGGGCAAGATGCTTTTTGATCCGGAGGCGGGATACATTCTGGCAGCCATGGAGCACGTCTGGGGGCGAAACAAGGCTGTGGATTACCTCGGCATGCTGGCTAAACAAGATCTGAGTTATCGGCGCGGGGGAACGTTGACCACGCAAGTCGTGAGTTCCGGTGAGTATCCCATAGGCATCGCGATCAATGGCGAGACCTCGGCGGCAGTGCGCGATAAGGGGGCGCCGTTAGGTTTTCGGGTCCTGTCGCCTAGAATCGTAAAACCAGAAGGCCTCTTTCTGGCAAAGAACTCCCGCACCCTCATGCAACGTTGCTCTTCGCCGAGTGGGTTCTTTCGGAGGAGGCGCAAACTTTTCTGGGTACGAAGTTAGGCAAGGGGATTGCCCTGAAAGGCGTGCGCAGCAGGTATGAAGAATTTCAGGTGCAGCCGGACTTTGTTGTGAGCCCGGAGCTGGGCCCAAAGCTCAATGCCTACCTCCAGGACTTCAGGAAGATCATGGGCATCCAATAGCCCTTGGTCTCCGCCGCGTGCGGAAAAAAGTGCATGACGGACTTTCCGCTCACGTTTTAAGCGCATGAAACTTGAACTGGCAGAATTTCCAATCACACAGGTGCGCCTGGGGAGCCATTTCGGCTACCAGGAGCGGACGCTAGAGGTTGATGAAGAGGCATTGATCGACCTTGTTCTTCAGGATCCGCGAATTACAGACGCGGCGCTTGCTGTAGCGAGGCCGGGGGAAAAGGTGCGCGTCACCGGCATCCGGGACATCGTCGAGCCGAGATATAAGGTTTCAGGGAACGGCCAAGTGTTTCCGGGAATTCTGGGACCGGTGACGGACGTTGGAGCGGGGAGGACCCATCGCCTTTCAGGCATGACTGTGATCGCGGCGGCGGCTTACGAGGGCACGATTCGGGCGGGGACGACGGTTCAGCGCAGCGCGATCCTGGACATGACCGGGCCCGGGGCGGAGATTTCGCGCTTCAGCTCGCAGGTCCATTTGGTATTGAGCTTTCACATCGCTCCCGGGCTCGCCGAATTGGACGCCCACACGGCCATACAGTTAGCGGAGTACAAGGTGGCCCAGCGCCTTGCGCAAACGACGGCCGAAATGCCGGCGGAAACCATCGCCACATATGATCTCAGCGCCAAGGATCCGCGGCTTCCTACAGTGATGTTGATTCAAGGGTGCATCACAGATCCTCAGCATTACCATTCGGGCGTGGGGTATTATGGGCTCTCGTTGCGCGAGTCCATGGCAACCTGTGTGCATCCCAACGAAGTGCTGGATGGAGCCGTCACCGTCGATACCACGCGGTCGGGACGCGGCTATTACCCCACGACCTGGGATTGGCAAAACCACGCATTAATCCTTGGTTTATACGCAGCTCATGGTCGAAACTTGAACTTCGGCGGTGTGATTCTGCAGCGCATCCGCTTCGAGACCCATCGCGGCAAAGAAGTCGGTGCCCAGAATGCGGCTCGGTTAGCTAAGACCCTGGGCGCGGACGGTGCGCTGGTGACTTGGATCGGCGGGGGCAATGCCTTTGTTGATGTCATGTTTACAGTTCGGGCTTGCGAGCGCAGCGGTATTAAAACGACACTGGTAACCTATGAAAACGGCGGCAAAGAAGGTAAGGATAGCCCAGTGCTGTTTTATCTCCCGGAAGCTGACGCCGTGGTCAGTACGGGCAGTCTCGATCGGCCTGTGCATTTGCCCGAAATGGATAAAATCATCGGTCCTTATGAACACATCAGGGTCTTTCCTTTCCCCGGAGCGGCCCCTGTCTCCGCTCGGGGACGCTTATCCCTGGAAACCAGGGATGTCATGATCGGTGGGGCCGATCTCTGGGGTTCTGGATCGTATTTGTGCAGGGAATACTAGTGACGGCCATAAAAAAAGTTGACGGAGCGGGGTCATCGACGTAGCTATAGCGGTAGCCAGCCTGGGGTGTGAGATGTTATTGATATCAAAGTCTTGAGGAAGTTGGAGGAAGAGAAATTGTTCTAGCCCGTAGGCTCTTTTAGCTCTCAAGGAGGATAATGCGATGATTACAATAATCCATGTTGTCAATCAGTTTTTTGCCGGTCTGGGCGGGGAGGACAAGGCGGACATGGGTGTGGGCGTGACTGAGGGCGCCGCGGGGGCGGCCCGGGGCCTGCAGGCGCAAGTCGCCGACGATGGGAAAATCATGTGCACGATTTACTACGGCGACAATTATTTCCATGAGCATAACGATGAGGCCATGAAGGCCATTCTTGAGGCCGTACGCTCGCGGCAGCCGCAGGTTGTCGTTGCCGGGCCGGCGTTTAACTCGGGACGCTACGGGCTGAGTTGCGTCGAGATCTGTAATGCCGTTGCCAGCGCGCTCGAAATTCCGTGCGTAACCGCCATGCATGAAGAGAATCCGGCAGTGGGAACCTACCGTGATTTTGCCAACGCGCGCGTTTTTTGTCTCCCGACGGCGGAAACGGCAGCGGGCATGACGGATGCCCTTAAGGCCATCGGCAAATTCGTTTCCCGGCTCGGTCGCAATGAAAAGATTGGTCCGGCGCAGCAAGAGGGATATCTTTCGCGCGGCATCAGGCGCCTGGAAAAAACGGATCGTTCGGGTGCAGATCGTGCCATCGACATGCTGCTCAAGAAAATTAAAAAGGAGCCCTTTGTCACCGAGGTCCCGATGGAGACCTGGGATGAAATTCCGCCCGCTCGCCCGCTGACGCATCTCAAGGACCGCAAGATCGCCGTTGTCACTACCAGCGGCGTCGTGCCATGGGGCAATCCGGATCGTTTCAAAACCTACCGCAACACGCATTGGCGGAAATACAACTTCGCAGAGCTCAAGGCGCTTGAGCCAGGGAAGTGGGAG
>JBFJTQ010000579.1:0-3106 GCA_041625275.1 Binatia bacterium
CAGCATCGCCTGAACCATCTTGGAAGCGGAGTTGATAAGGACGAGATGGGGTTGTATGGCGTACTTATCGAACAGCCCCCCCTCTTCGGCAACCCAGAGCCCGGCTTTAATCCCGGTGATGGCCGTATAGCCGATGATCAAACGGTTCTTGGCAGCCGCTGGCAAGGCTAAACCCGCTAGTATGGACGAAAAGAGGAGCAACCCGCAGAAAATACTTTTCATACAGACCTCCTTTTTCGCGGAGGATCATAATGCAGCCCGACGGACAATGCCAGAAAAATAATGGCTCAAATAAGCCGCTTGCACCGCACGACAGCCATGCGCCATTGCACGACGAACAAAAGCCCGGCATTAGCGCACCTTAAGCCTGATTTAGTCGCCGAAAGCAGCGGGTCAATCTTGTGCTAGCACGCGGGGGAGCCTCCTCCGTCTGGTCCTTGAAAGTTTACGCCACTTCGCTCAACCCGCAGGCGATCGTGTCAGAGGTCGTTCTTTCTTCAGGTGAGTGAACCGATCCGCCCGATGGCGCACACGCCGCACGCCTGCGCAAAGCACTATTTCTGTCTCGGAACGACTGCCCAGGCTTCGATCTCCACGAGCATGTCGGGAAGATCGATCCCTACGCCTCTAAGCAAGGTCGCCGGTCTGGGATGCTGGCGCAGATCGGGTTCGTGCTCCTCAAAAAACGCGTACATCTCCTCGCGCATGTCGAAGACGTCTTCTCTCCGCTTGAGGTAATAGCGAAACATGACGATGTGCTTGAGGGTCGCCCCCATGATCTCCAGATTGTTCTTGATATCATCCAGCGCCTGGCGCGTCTGCTCTTTTATGCCGCCGACCACCTTGCCTCTCCCGGCGCGCTCTTGATCGGGGGTCCGGCAGGGAGCATCTTCGAACGGATCACGCCCTGTGGAACCGGAGAGAAAAAGAATATCGACGTCACCCTTCGTTCTGAACCCCGTAGCCCAGTTCATTTTTTCCTTATGGTAGTGCGGCCATAGCGTGCCCCAATCGTATTCGACCTTTTCGGCCTTTTGCAGCTCGATCGCCTTTGGGTTTGTTACCATGTTAACTGAATCCTCCTCGTTCTGGATCTATGTTATCGCCTGCAACCGAATCTAATACCGATGAGCCAAGGGTTGCGCAAGTCATCGGCATTGCAAATTTCACACGCCGAACCGTCAAGCACTACGAAGGAAAGCACATGAATCAGAGAGGCGGTTCTTGGATATATCCGCCTGCCTCGCCGTCGATATCGAAGCAGGTCTCGCACACCCTCCCAAAGGCCTGGTAGCAGAGAAGTTCTATATCGGGGGTGAGATAATCCTTCCTTGCAGGTTCTTCCCGCAGAAGGTCCGTACTCAGGTATTTCTTGCTGTCGTCCGGCAATACGGTCGCAACGACGGCGCCTTCCCCAAGTTCCTCTTGGATCTGTACGGCACCGAGGAAGTTCGCGCCGGAGGAGATCCCGACGGCAAGGCCAAGTTCGGATGCCAACTTTTGCGCCATCAACACCGCATCGCCGTCGTGGACGCTGACAACTTTGTCGAGTTCCTTCAGATCAAGAATCGCCGGAATGAACTCGTCGGAGATCCCTTGGATACGATGATGACCGACCTTGCACCCTGTTGACAGGGTTGGGGATTCGGCCGGCTCGAGCGGATGGAGCCGCACCGCTGGATTGTGACGGCGCAAAAAACGTCCGACCCCCATAATCGTACCGCCCGTACCCACCCCTGCGATAAAAGCGTCCGGAGTCAACCCGGACTTGCGCAACTGTAACCACAGTTCAGGCCCCGTTGTTTCTTCGTGCGCTTCAATATTCGCCCTGTTGGAGAACTGGCATGGTAGGAACACCCGTTGTTCATGCTCGGCGAATTCTTCCGTCCTGCGAATGCTCCCCAGGAATCCCCCATCCTGCAGGCTCACCGGAACGATCTTGGCCCCCAGGCTCCGAATCAAAGAGACCCGCTCCTGACTCATCCAATCCGGCATGAAAATCACGACGCGATGGCCCAGCGCTCGCCCCAAGGCCGCAAACGAAATGCCCGTGTTGCCGCTCGTGGCTTCCACGATCGTGTCCCCGGGTCGGATGAGATCTTTTCGATAGGCGTTTTTGAGAATATGGAAAGCCATCCTGTCTTTGATGCTTCCGGTCATGTTGATATGCTCGGCTTTCGCGTAAATGACCCGCTGCTTCCCGCCGCGAAAGTACTCAATGGCCAACAACGGCGTGTTGCCAATCATGGGCTTGACGCCGCGCAACCGTTCGACAGCACTACTCGATGTCATCGTTGTTGGTTCCATGGTTGCCTTCCTCTGCCTCTAAAAACACGCCTTGAGAGGAGAGTTTGGATCTCAAGTCGTTTCGTGTCACCGGTTAGAACGCCCTTGGCTTCGTTGACAATAGTGCCTTGGAATACGCATGGCCGCTATGGTCCCGCCTGCTGGATCACCTCATGCATCTCAAAAACGTTGGGGCCGGCGAATATATCCGCGGGAGGGCGGTTTCGGTGCGCCTCTTTGAATTCGGCGCTCTCGGTCCAGGCGCGAAACGACGGCTCATCTTGCCAATGTGTCAGCACAACGTAGTAGTCGCTTTTGACCGGGCGCAGAACTTCCAGCCGAACGAAACCGGGCATGTTTTCCACCAGCTTCGCCCTTCCTTCAAACCTCTCTTCGAATTCTTTTTCGTGTCCCTTGGAAACCTGAATTCTATTCGACACAACAATCATGAGATTTCCTCCTCCAACACGAATCGCGTTTACAACGTTATCTCGGCAACCACCGGTGCGTGATCGGAGGGCCGCTCCCGCGCCCGCATATCGCGGTCGATTTCACAGCGTCTGCAGACCCGCGCCAATTCGGACGAAAGCAGGATGTGATCGATACGCAACCCCAGATTGCGCTTGAAAGCGTTCATACGGTAATCCCACCAGGTAAAGGATTTATCGGCCCGATCGAACAGCCGGAAACCGTCCGCCAGTCCAAGTTGGACCAGATCCCCAAACGCCGCCCGCTCAGGGGCGCTGAACAGCACTTGTCCCTCCCACACATTTGGGTCGTGCACATCACGCTCATCGGGCGCGATGTTGAAATCGCCGAC
>JBFJTQ010000580.1:0-3105 GCA_041625275.1 Binatia bacterium
CGGAGCCGAACCGGCGCAGGTCGAGGTACCACCAGTAAGGCTTCTCTTCCAGCCCGCTCTCGCCCAGCCGCTGCACAAGCATGTCGTAGCGCTCCTCGCGCTGGCTGCCGCCGATGATTTCCCCGACCCTCGGAACCAGCACATCCATCGCCCGAACAGTTGTGCCGTCGTCGTTCACACGCATGTAAAATGGCTTGATGTCTTTGGGGTAGTCCGTCACGATCACCGGCTTTTTGAAGACTTCCTCCGATAAAAATCTTTCGTGCTCCGTCTGCAAATCGTGGCCCCATTCCACCGGGAACTCCCATTGCCGCCCGGCATCCTTGAGCAGGTGAACGGCGTCGGTGTAGGAGATCTGCGCAAAACTCGACGCGGCGACATGTTCCAAGGTTGCGAGAACGGTTTTCTCGATGAATTGATTGAAGAACTCCAAGTCTTCGCGACAATGGTCAAGAACATAGCGAATCGTGTATCTGAGAAACTCTTCGGCCAAGCGCATATTGTCGGGCAGCTCGTAGAACGCCATCTCCGGTTCGATCATCCAGAACTCGGCTAGATGGCGTGGCGTATTGCTGTTCTCGGCGCGAAACGTCGGGCCGAAGGTATAAACTTTGGAAAAGCCGAGAGCAAAAATCTCAGCCTCCAGTTGCCCGCTGACGGTAAGGTAAGCGGGCCTGGCGAAGAAATCCTGCGCCCAGGCGACCTTTCCGTCCGCCGTTCGCGGCACGTTCTGCAGATCCAGCGTTGTTACGCCAAAGAGCGCCCCCGCACCTTCGCAATCCGAGGTTGTAATGATGGGGGTCTGAACATAAATGAAGCCTCGCTCTTGGAAAAAAGCATGGATCGCATGGGTGAGGGCGTTGCGCACGCGGAAAGCCGCGCCGAACGTGTTGCTCCGAACTCTGAGATGGGAGATCTCGCGCAAGAACTCAAGCGTATGTCCCTTTTTTTGCAGCGGATAGGTCGCGGGGTCCGCAGGGCCGTATACTCGGATTTCGGCAACCTTGACTTCCACCGCCTGCCCCTTGGCGGGAGACGGCACCAGAGTGCCCGACGCTGCGATGGCGCTGCCCGTCGTGACCAATTTCAGCGCCTCCTCGGGAATCACGCCGCTCTCGACGACGAGTTGCATGCTCTTGAAGCGAGAGCCGTCATTGAGTTCGATAAAGGTGACCCCCTTGGAATCGCGGCGCGAGCGTACCCAACCGCGCAACGCAACTTCCTTACCAACGGGCAGATCGTAGGCCTGCTTGACGGAGACGTATTGTGCGTCCATATGCGCCAAGTATTCGGATATTAGACTGCGATGTCAACTCTTGCACCTCCTATAGCGGTCCCGATAAGATAAGGAAGCGGGGAGGCGGTCTGAGGAAGATTCTCGTTGACCGCATCGCGGTCCATGACAGAGAACGGAACGGAGATCGTTATGACAAGACGCGGCTTGCTAAGGTTGCTCATGGCGGCTGCAGCTTGGGTGATACCCGCGGGGCGCAGCATTGCCGGCCAGCCATCCTCAATGAAGGATATTGAACGCATGCAAAAGAACTGGAAAGCCCTGCTGGCCCAGAGTTTGAAGGTGCCGTTGCCTTCCGAGACGCTGAAACTGCCCCAAGCGGAATGGCGCAAACGGTTGGATCCTCAGCAATTTTATGTGCTGCGCGAAGAAGGCACCGAGCGTCCCGGCACGAGTGTGTTGAATTATGAAAATCGCCCGGGCGTTTTTATCTGCGCGGCCTGTGACCTGCCGCTTTTTACCTCGGAGATGAAGTACGACAGCGGCACGGGCTGGCCGAGCTTCTTCACCACGATTCCTGGCGTTTTTGGCACAAGCACGGATTACAAATTGCTGCTACCGCGCATTGAGTACCATTGCATCCGTTGTGGCGGTCATCACGGCCACGTCTTTGATGATGGCCCGCCACCGACGGGTAAGCGCTGGTGCAACAACGGCGTTGCGCTAAAATTTATTCCCAAAATCGGCAAGGCGTAGTAAGCGTCCGAGAATTAAGTCTATTGGGGCGGTCAGCTGTGAGCAGCTTGGCAAAATCGAACGACGGGCCCGGGCACCACCTGATATATCCCGATGCGCTGGCGAGCGCCAGGCCGGGTCGTTGGATAGCCCCGCACGCAGGAAGACGTTAGCCGTCTGGTCTCAACGGGGCATCGAGGGGTTCGCTTGTCGAAGCCATTTTTTCTTTTCTGCGTTGACGCAATCGACATGCTGTGGAATGAGGTCCGCTTTTGGATAATTCGACAGTAGCGGTGGCCACCCGGGTTGCGTCTTCGTTGAGCCATTGAGCAGCTCAAAGGTACTTCGATGAGCATCTCAAAGCTACCCCGGAAGGCTTTCCGTCGATGGGCGCGCGTTTGTAAAGTGGGGTGGGTAAGATTGTAGGTTGCTGCAATGAACCCATTTGTCATTTTCTACAACTTAATTCTCCAACTCGTATCTCCGTTGTTCGTCTTCATTGTCAGACGCTGGAAGAACAAGGTTTATCTTTTTATTGCTTTCCTTTTTACCCTGTTTGTGGTTCTCGATGCGTCGTATCTAGGTGTCATCGCAAGGATGCAGCATGCGGGTTACGATCTGATGTTGCGCTACCGAATGTTTGCTCCGAAGCCTGACAAGGATATCGTCATTATCGATATCAATGAAGCCAGTCTTGCCGCACTGTCGAAAGAATATGGCCGCTGGCCCTGGCCGCGCCAAGTCCTAGGGGAGTTTCTCGAGTATCTGGAAGAGCAAAAGCCAAGGGCAGTGATTTTTGATATTCTATTCAGCGACCCGGATGTCTATAATCCAGACAGCGACGAATATTTCGACGCCGTCGTCGCCGGAACCTCCAATACCTTCTTCCCTATTCTGCGCCTAGACGAGGCAAGCGATTCGCTCAGTCAGATCAAGCCTTCGTTGATTCCGGGCGTGACTCCGATTGAAGGGCGGGCACAGCAGGATGCTACTATTGCCCTGGTGTTGCCGCATTTTCAGTCGATACTAAGAGGCGGTCGCCTTGGGATTCACAATATCTACCCTGATCCCGATGGGATTGCACGTGAGTACCTTGTCTTCCGAGAGGACTACGGCTGGAAAATCCCGTCGTTGCC
>JBFJTQ010000581.1:0-3102 GCA_041625275.1 Binatia bacterium
GTGCCGCGTGCGTTGACGATCACCAGACTGTTACTTTCCGGCGATTTCGAAATTGACTTTGGCTTCTTCCTTGGCCTTGACGGTCACCTTCTGGCTGCTCTTTCCCAAGGTCTCGTGCCACACTTCCACGGTATAGGTTCCCGCAGGCACATCGGTCAATTTGAAGCTCCCGGAGTTATCCGTAACCGCGAAATAAGGATTTTCCGTGGCAACCAGCCACCCTGACATCCATGCATGAACGTCACATTTTAATTGCACCGCCTCGGGCTTCTCGATCTTGACCTGAAGGGTCTTCTTAAACTTCGGCTGGGCCATGTTAAACGGGCTGTTCACCTTGCTGTAGGAATGGACGTTGTGAAGAATGCCGTCGGGATTCAAGATCTCGATTGGGCTGCCGGCCGGAAAGGCCACAACATGCGGGTGATACTCGCACCCATTCTGGTCGACCGTAATTTTCTTAAGCTCGATTTTCTTTCCCTTCTTGATATCGGTTAGAGTTACAACGGCATTGACCAGATTGCCGTCTTTTACGATCAATGTCGGATCGAGTTTAGGAGTTTTGTCACATACTTCCTTGTCTTTTCCAACATCGAGTTTTTTCGGTGCAGGCGCGTTGCCTTTGAATTTAACCGTGCCCGATATCGTTCCGCCATCCTTGACGGCGCCGCCTTCGTAGGCCTCTATGCTCGTCACCGGCAGGGCAATGAGTGCAGCGGCCAAAATCAATAAACCAAATTTTTTCATATCATCCTCCTTCTTATAGGCTCTGTTAATAATCCTTTAGACGTATATAAGCGGTCCCTATTCAGCGACGCACGGGCTTAGTCTTCGCTATGTCAGGCGGAGCAGGAGCGGCAGCCACGCCCGCGCCATTTTGCCGTCCCAGGGTCATGACATAGTCACGGAGCGCCTCGATCTGCCTATCGTCCTTGCCGCCGAGAATATTATCGGGTCCGCCGGGATAGAAAGAAGGCATTTTCGTCCCCGGCTCGAGTTTTTGCGGATCTTGCAACCATTTCACGATCCAGCTCGGGCTTAGCCGCTGGCGCGCCAGAGTCAAATCGGGCGCCCAGCCCTCCTTGGGCCCTGTCGGGGTCTTCGCGCCGCGAATATGACAACTGAAACAGTTGAAGTATTCTTCCCCTATGAGGGTGCGGGCTGCTTCCAAGTTTTCTCGCGGAACCTTTTTGTCGTCGAAGTAAACGTAAGGGTTTTCAATCTTGGAGAGGCCATTGAAATAATTTACGAGTTGGGTCGTGTGCTGATCCGAGAACCCAAATGTCGGCATTCTGACCTCGAGCCATGGCCGCACTAACAACGGTGCCTTGAGGAATCCAAACAGCCAGTTCGATTGCACTTTCTCCCCTTCGCCATTGAGCGCAGGGGGCGCCGAAGCGGGGTTTTCATAATACTTGCGGATAAACCCGCCCTGCTTCTCGATTTCGTGGCAGCCGACACAATTGTACTGGAGCATCACGCGACGGCCTTCGACGACTTGCACGACCCGCTGACCCTGATCCGCCTGGTAGCGGTCTCCCACCTTGCGTTCTCTGAAACCCCCCAGCACGACGGTCAGCGCCTTGACGTCTTCTTCGGCGAGGGCGAACTGGGGCATCAACTGTTCTATCCGCTCCGTTGCGTAAATCCGGGGATCTTTGATTTTGTTGAACGTCCAATCGTCCCAGGTTTGGGGAATGTCCGTTCGATTGCCAAAGAAAAGTTCGTCCAATGTTTTGGACCCGAAGGTTGTCAACTCGACCCCGATCCGGGATTCTTTTTCGAGTCCTTTGATTTCGTGGCAGCCGTAACAGCCGTATCGGCGAACCAGGGATTCGCCCAACTTGATGTTCTTTTCATCCGCAAGACGTTTTTCGATGTCCGAGATCGGCGGTGTTTTCGCCCCGAGAGTGGCAAGATATGCGGTAATCGCCGTCGCCTCGTCATCCCTCAGCCTCAGGCTCGGCATATTGGTGGAGGCCGAGTAGGCGCGCGGATCTTTGATCCAGTGATAAATCCATTGCGGACCAGTTTTGCTCGCAATATCCTCCAGATTCGGCACCAAATCTTTATCTTTGCCCACGACGGTCGTGAATTCTCCTTCGGCGAAGCCGTGGCAGCCTTTACAGCCAACCGTCTCGACCAGATTTTTCCCTTTGGCAATCTCATTCGCATCGCCTTCGCGGAAACCCGCCGGCAGTGGATGCTCCTGAAGCCACTTTTCACCCTCTTCCTTCGAGAGCGACCAGAGATAGGCCGTGATGGCGATCGATTCGCTTTCTTTGAGAATGAAGTTTGGCATGCGCGTGCGCGGTCTCAATTTGTGCGGGTTTTCAACCCAACGGACCATCCAGGTGGGATTTACCTTGGCACTGATCTTCAATAGACTCGGCCCGATCTTGGGAATGGTCTCATACCCCTTGACGAGGTGGCAGCCTGTACAGCCGACCTGTTCGAATATTCGCTGCCCCTGCGCGAGCAGCGGCGCGTCTTCAAGTCTTTGCAGGTCGAGATGACAGGAGGGACAACTCGATTGCACCTTAGATCCGCGCAGGAGGGGAAATTCCCACAGGTGCACTTCCCCGTGCGCGTGCTTGACGCTATTGACCGCGACCCCCTGGCCCTCGTGGCAAGGGGTGCAGCCAAACTTCTCCGGCGGATGGGCGTTGTCGGAGAGCAGGACCTCGCGCCGCGGATGGGTCTTAAACGGCTGAGGCTGATCTTCGAAGCCGGCCCTGTTGATGGCTATATGGCAGCTTTGACAGCGATCGACGCGCGCGATCGGTTGATCGAACCGATTGCGGTCGAATTCTTCCATGACCGCCTGTTGTATGCTGGGAATTTTGTAGAAGGAAATCGGGCCGAGCCGAAAGGTGACGTTGTCCATTACGCGCCGCCATTTATCTCTCTCGGCAGTCAGCTTGCTGAGTTCATTTTCCAGCTCTGTGGTTGAGGCGAGAATCGTTTTGATTTCTTCTTTGAGCTGCTCCCGCTTGCTTCGCGCCGCTTCGAGCTGCGGCTCAAGCCTTGCCCGTTCTTGCTCGAGCTCCGCAATTCGCTTCTGGTAGGGTTGGGTGCTTCTCTGCTGCTGGACGGCGTGATCGA
>JBFJTQ010000582.1:0-3098 GCA_041625275.1 Binatia bacterium
CACGGAGGCTCCGCCGAGAGCCAGCCTCTTGGCCGCGGCAGCTCCGATGCCCCGGCTTGCCCCGGTGACGAGTATCACCTTTCCCTCGAGAGGCCGGTGTCTTCCTTGTTGCCCCATGGATTCGAAATCAACTCTCAAATGGCAACGGCATCCTCCGCGGCGCCTTTGCCATACTTTGCGGCGTTGTTCTTGAAAGACAAGAATTTCATCCTGACGTAGGGAGAACTGTAGCCGTTCAGGATCCGCTCGACCCGTCCGGGTTTACTATAAAAAGCTTGAAAAGCCCACCCGGTGAGCTCCCCGAGTTGCTGGCGTGTGAGATGCTTGGTCGGCATGACACAATGCTCTAAATCATAGAGACTGAGATTTTCGATTTCGATAAGATTATCTTTCACCGCTTTTTTGTAAATGGGCGAGCCAGGGATCGGATTGAGCAATTGAATCATCACGATATCGGGATCAATTTCGTCCACGGCCTTGGCCCGCTGCCGGATGATCGATTCGTCATCTTCCCAGAAGCCGTTCAGATAGGTAGAAATCGTCGAAATATCGTTCTGGCGCAGGAATTGAATGAGCTCCCGCAATTCTTTGACGCCGACTTTCATCGGGCCCTTGCGCGCTTCGGCAATCTCCTCGTCCGTTCCGCCGTCAATGCCGATCAAAACCTGGTACAGTCCGACCTTCCGCAGTCTGGGTATGAGGTCAGCGTCACGAATGAGGTTTTGCGCGCGGCTTAAGCAGAACCAGCTTATGTCGAGCTTTTTCTTTTCGAGTTCTTCCACCAACTCGACCATCTTCTGGCGATCCGAATTGAAATCGTCATCCATAAAGGTCAGAGCTTGGACCCCGTACTTCCTGTTCAACAGCTCCATTTCCTCCGCGACCTTTTTACCGCCGCGCGTGCGATGAGAGCTGAAGTCGCGAGGATTACGCGGGTCGACGAGCCACCACTCATAGCAAAAATGACATGCCCCCTCACATCCCCTGGATGTTACCGCTTCATTATAATGCGGAATGACCGAGTAGCCGCAGTAACGGTCCATAGGGAAGAGTTCGTAGGCCGGCATTGGAAGTGTGTCGAGGTCCTGAATCAAGGGACGGGGCGGATTGAGCACGACCTCTCCGTCCTTGCGGAACGTCAAGCCTTTTATATCTTCAAACTTCGGCGCCGCCTGCCGCAACTCCTCGAGCAGTTCCCACAGCGTGTGCTC
Source organism: Binatia bacterium (assembly GCA_041625275.1). GTDB lineage: Bacteria > Desulfobacterota > Binatia > UBA9968 > UBA9968 > JBFJNS01. The sequence continues at coordinate 1,212 of JBFJTQ010000582.1, forward strand.
GTTGTCGCCAAACACGCCTACCAGGGCGAAGTCCAATTGGTGATTTTCCCTCATGATCTTTTGGGGAATCGCGGTGTACATCAGGCCGCCGCCGACAGTGATGATATCGGGATTCAAATCTTTGATCCGTTTCATCGCTGAGTGGAAGCGATTTAGCTGCGCGGCGCCGCCGGCAGCCGGAATCATGCTGCCAAAGAAAACGACATCTGGGCGGCATTGCCTAATCTCGTCCACCATGCCGTTTTCATCCAGATCGAGCGCTCGGCAGTCGAGGGCCCGGACGTCCACCCTCTGCTTTTCTTTAATGAACGCCGCAAGCTGCGCGTGCAGGGAGTTGACGGCAAGGTGACGATCACCCCAGGGCGCCCAGTTACCCATGGGCGGAGTTACGAACAGCAGCTTCATGGTTTCTCCTGCATCGGAAGGATTGTTTACATATAAATTATTTAGTACCCAACTAATTGTCAAGCTGATATCAACCAGTTGCAGACATTCTCACGGACCTTGTTGGGGATAAACCGCCTGGCTCCTAGGTGCAGCTTAAGTACTCCCCTGACCTAAGGTTTATCGCCAGCGCCTTGTGCCCAGGACGCGCCGTGAATCCTAGAACGAGATCTCTTTTTACGTTCAGGCCGAGAAGCCATGGCGCCCCTGCTGACCACGATTTGAGGAAATACGCCTTTAGATGTAGATGATATCTGTTGACACCTTTCTACTGTTTTGTTACACCTTCGCGTTGCCAACATAGAGATAAGTCTAACCAAATAACCCAGGAGGGTCTGTTTATGGCTGAGCAAGCCGCCCAAGAAGAAGTACTATTGGACGTGAGAGTAGCGGAGGCGTCCGCCGCATACAAATTCTATCTCAACAACGAAAAGAAGATACTTGGAACCTCATCCGTCGTAGTGTTTTTGACCATTTGGGAACTAATTGGCAACACATTTCAGCTCATAAATCCCATGTTCATGAGCGCCCCATCGCTGGTCTTCAAAGCTGCCGTGCAGTTGTTCGCCTCGGGCGAAATCTACAACGACCTCTATGTGAGCGGCTTGGAATTTGGGTGGGGCTACCTCCTCTCCGTCATCGTTGCTATACCGTTCGGTATCATGGTCGGATGGTACCGGCGAGCGAGTTACGTGTTCGACCCGTTTATCAATGCGATGAACGCCACGCCACGCGTCGCCCTCCTTCCGCTGGTTATCATTTGGCTGGGCATCGGGATTCTGTCCAAGGTCGGAATCATCTTTCTCGGAGCGGTGTTTCCGATTTTGATCAACACACGTGACGGCGTAAAAACGACCCCTTACAATCTTCTCACCGCGGCGCGGAGTTTTGGCGCTTCCGAATGGCAAATTTTCAAGAGTGTCGTGCTACCGTCCACAGTGCCGTTCATCCTCACGGGTTTGCGGCTAGGAGTCGGACGGGCGCTCATCGGTGTCATGGTGGGAGAACTCTATGCTGCCACGGCGGGTATCGGTTTCATGATCACGGTTGCGGGAGCAACTTTTCAAACCGACAAGGTCTTCGTCGGCGTGCTTATCTTCGCCCTGAGCGGCATGATCGCGATGGAATTGCTTACGAAGCTTGAAAACCGCTTTGACAAGTGGCGTCCCAAGGTAGGCGCGCAACAGTAAGGTTTTTCAGCCAAATCTTTGTTTACTGGTGAGGTGGTTTTCGGAAAACCGGGAACCACCTCTTTTTTTGCCTCCACAACATCCCTCTGGCGCCTTTGATGGAGTAGCTTGTCTGCAATCGGCGCACTCAAGATAGCTTCAAGCCGGCATCGCTCAGTACGTTCGCATTTGCCAGCAGGCAAATCTGCAATACTTTTGGTTGGTTTGCAACATGGGAGGGAAATGTTAGCCTTGAGTGCAGAGCGCCAAGCCA
>JBFJTQ010000583.1:0-3073 GCA_041625275.1 Binatia bacterium
CATGACCATCGGCGCGATGCTCGTTGGCGCGCTTTCGTCGGTGATTACTGCCCCATGGGCTGTGGCGTTGATGGGGGTCGGGGGCGCGCTCACCATGATCGCCATTTCAGTGGGGATACCGGCGGCGAAGCGTATCCAGTAGGTAGATATCAGATTGACTGTGGGGGAAAATTCTGAATAGCGGGAGGTTACCATGGGAGATGTACTACCGAGTGTGCGCGTCGCTGCAATCCAAGCAGCGCCGGTTTTTCTCGACCGCGAAGCTACAACTGAGAAGGGCTTGCGGCTTATCCGGGAGGCCGGGGAGAACGGCGCTAAACTGGTTGGCTTTCCGGAGGGTTTCATCCCCGGGCATCCGCTGTGGTACCACTTTGTGTCCGCGAGCAGCGCGCGCGGACGGCAGCTTGCCACCCAGCTCTTTTTGAATTCAGTCGAAGTGCCGAGCCGGACGACAGATCGACTCTGTCAGGCGGCGCGCGATGCTGGTGTCTATGTGGTCATGGGTTTTTGTGAGCGCTTGGCGGGAAAGACAGGGACAATGTACAACAGTCAGCTATTCGTGAGTCCCGGCGGCGAGATCATTGGGAAAAGGCAGAAAATCATGCCGACGGCCGGAGAGCGGTTGGTTCATACGCTGGGCTCCGGAGACGGTTTACGGCCGGTGGAAACCGAGTTTGGACCTGTAAGCGGACTTATCTGCGGCGAGAACTCCAATCCCCTGGCTGTCTTTGCCTTGCAGGCCATGGGCACCCGCATCCATGTTGCTAGCTGGCCGTCTCACTTTTCCGAAACTCAGCCGATGCTCGATGCTATCGAAATCAGCACGCGCGCTCTGGCGTATCAAGGTGGGGTGTTCGTCATGAATTCCGTGGGACTGGTCAGCGACGAAATGGTTGAAACACTGGCCGTGACAGAGGAGGACCGCCGATTCCTCAAGCGCCGGCAGCAGGAAAGCGGCGGCGCATCGATTGTCGGCCCGCGGGGCCGTTTTCTAGCCGGGCCCATGGGACCGGGCGAAGGAATCCTGTACGCCGACCTCAATTTAAATGAGATCGTAACCCGCAAAGTCGTCCAGGATTTTGCCGGACATTATAACCGGCCGGATCTCTTCACCCTCACACTCAATACCGACTCGCCGTCCCTTTTTCGAACCGAGGGGTCGTCGACTCAAATCTTGCAGGAAAAAAAAGCCAAAGAACCCCCAGAGCCTGAGGTGCAGACGCCTTTGTCGGTCAAGGCGTCGGTGCGGCGCGGTAGCCGCCAAAGTTAAAATGGCTCGTGTCGGAGCAGCAGCGTTCCTCCAAAGACGGAGCCGCAGGCGGCACCGCGAGTTTAAAGGATCAAGGCCAGGGGCGGCGCCCGCGCGGTGATTTCGCGTATAAAAACGTGACCGTACCCTCAGGGCTGTTCAACGGGGATTCCGCAGCTGCAGATACGGGATGCGCCGAGCCTGGGATGAGCCTGGAGTAGCGAAGACACACAACCGCGCAATTTCGAAATCGTTGTTGCAACTTGGCAACCCAAGTTGCCCTCTCTTTGAGATTGCTTCTCCATGCACTGGCAATGGTCGTCTGCTCAGAGGCAGCGGCCCATTGTTTTCGCTACGAAAGGGTCATCCCTGGCTTCTCAAGAAATTCCTACCGTGGAATCCGGGTTCAACAGACCTCAGGGGTCAGGGCGTATGACGCATGGCGACCGTTATTCGTCGGATTAACCACCCGCCGGCTTCAAGCCGGCGATCATCTCGTCGTAAGCGGCGCGGTGCGCGGCGACTGTGGCGCGAGGTCCCCAGAGTTGAAACGTGAGATTGCCTTTCGACGTTTCAACGATCGCGGCGAGCAAGGTCCGGTCGGGCATCGAGGTGTTTTGTTGCCCCATCCCGATGCCACGGGCATAGGTTCCGGTCAGCTCCACGCTTGTTACCGGAAGCGCGCCGACTGTGTAACGGCGCACCAGAGGCTTTACGGGACTGCGATCGGGGCGCGAGAACTGCGATACCCAGCGGGCGATGTTGGCCTCGGGCGATCCTCCCTGTCCCGGGCCGAAATAAAAAACTACCATTGAAGCGCGATTCGCCGCGCTCTTGCCGGGGACCTTGAATTGGGCCAATCGGAAGGAGGTCGAAGGCTTTTCGGCAACCCACTTAGCCGGCACCCGCGTGCTGTAGTCCAGCAGCGTCAAGGTCCGGTGTGCTCCTGGCTCTGCTCCTTGCGCACGTAAAGGGCCTGCCAGCAGAATCAGCGCGGCCACCAAAGCCCAAAAGGACCTCGCTGTTCGATGACCAGCAGGGTGCTTTAAAAGCCCAATATCTATTTTTGCGCTCGGTCGGTTCACCTCAAGTTTCAACAGTTCAAAGGTTTAGTAGGTTCAGCGTGCAAGTGGTCAAACTCATAGTTGCGCTTTCATGCTCAGCCCTTGCGGGGAATCTGGCTTCACCCTGTTAGCGAGCCTTGTTGGCTTGGCTATGACGCGCAATTCCGATTTGCAATGATTGAGAGCATGCGTATCAAGCCGATGCCACGATGGCCTTGACGCGTGACTGAACTTCGGCGCCCTTCTCTTTCATCAGCGGTAAATATGAGGGGTTGAACCAGGCTTCCAGCGCTTCCTGGTAAGCGGGGCGCTCCCGGACTCGCTCGTACCAGCCGGCAACGCTAGGGCGTCTATTCCAGAGGAACCGAAGCTGCAAGTGATCGAGGCGCGTGGCGTAAGGTGCGTAGCCAATGTCGGCGAGCGAAAACTGTTTCCCCGCCAGCCACGGACCCTGTGACAGCGCCGTTTCCATGTCGCTAATAAGTCTGTCGAAGCGCTTCACTGCGTCAACGAAATAGCGCGAGTCGACTCCTTTCGTGATGTTTTCCCAACTGCGCTCGCGCTTCCCGGGATCGGGCATTTTCCGGTGGAACGCCTCCAGCGCTTCCGTCCCTTGAGCCAGTTTCTGGTAGCGGAAGGCGATGGCCGTGCTGATCACGCTGGTGGCGGCGTGAACGCCTTCGTCAAGCTGTTTTGTCCAAAGCCGCATGTGGGCCCGACCGGCGGCGTCGCCTGGACGCAGGCCGGGTTCCGGATAGGC
>JBFJTQ010000584.1:0-3068 GCA_041625275.1 Binatia bacterium
CATTGAACCCAAGGAGGTCAACATGGAACCGAAGGAGGTCAACATGAAACGAGTTGTGAGCCTTTTCATTGCCCTATCGATGGCCTTGTTCTTCAGCGTGGCTGGAACGGAGAAGGCGTTTGGCCAGTTTTACAAAGGCAAAACGATGCGGCTGATCGTCTCGTCATCCCCTGGCGGCGGCAATGATACTTATAGTCGCTTGCTTGCGCGGCATATCACGAAGCACATTCCAGGAAGGCCACGAATCGTTGTTGAAAACATGCCCGGCGGGGGTGGACTGGTCGCGCTGAATTATCTTTACGAGCAAGCACGCCGCGATGGTACGGTGATGGAACAAGTTCAATGGGGAGTTTGGCATTACCAGGGGATCAAAGATGATCGGGCGCGGTTCGATATGTCAAAAATGAATGCAGTGGGCGCTATCGTGATAGAAAATGCGATGATTTATGCTCGGACGGAACGCTACAAAAGTATCGATGAGATTCGCAAGGCGGGCAAGCTAGCTACGGTCGGCGTCAGCGGACGGCAGTCCACCGGATTCATTCTCGGACGGCTGATCGAAAAGGTCACGGGTTATAAGATCTTTGATTATGTGATGGGCTACCCGGGCGCACGCCAATACAGCCTGGCCCTGAGGCAGGGCGAGTTGGATGTTTCCAGCAATACAAAGTCATCATTTCTCGACCAGCTCGGGGACATGTTGAAGGCGGGAAAACTGACGGTGTTGGCGCAGTCCGGCACACTAAAAGGTGATCGAGACAAGGATTTTCCCAATGTGCCGACCATCAAAGAGCTGGCGACTTCGGAGAAAGGAAAAGAGATCGCCGACATGACGTTGTTCTTTGCGCATTACGGTCGTCCCTACAGTCTTCCGCAGGACGTTCCTGCTGAGAGAGTGCAAATTATTCGTGACGCATTTGACAAAACGATGCAAGACCCGAAATTTCTCGCAGAAGCCAAGAAGCTTCGTCGACCGGTCGATCCGCTTTCTGGCAAGGAATTGCAAGAGATTCTCAATAGAGACGTGAATCCGTCGCCAGAAATGGAGGAAATCGTCTCGGAAATATTTAGGCCGGGAAAGAAGAAGTAGTCTTTTTTGGGGCGCAGTTCCCGACCTGATGAGGAGATGGTCGCCATAGGGACACCGGAGGTGATGTTTGTTAGAGGCAATGATTGATGGTTTGACCATGCTGCTGAGCGGCGAGCGGATGTTCTTCATGACCTTCGGGGTCCTCGTCGGCATGGCCTTGGGCGCGATTCCCGGATTGGGAGGAGTGGTCGGGTTAGCAATTCTCCTTCCCTTTACCTTCGACATGGATCGTGGCGCAGCCATTGCCATGCTCGTTGCCCTTACCTCGGTGCCGACGACAACGGATACGATCCCCTCCGTCTTGTTTGCAGTACCCGGAACCGTGGGGTCTCAAGCGACGATTCTGGACGGTCACCCCATGGCGCGCAAGGGGGAAGCGGGGCGGGCTTTCGGCGCCGCTTACCTTGCTTCGATGCTGGGCGGCGTTATTGGAGCCGTTCTTTTGGGAGTGGCGATTCCTATTCTGAAACCCTTAGTGCTCTATTTTGCTGCACCAGAATTGTTCGCCCTCGGAGTGATGGGCATCTCAATGGTCGCAATCTTGAGTGGCAGTGTGCCCATCAAGGGCATCATCGCGGGAGGTTTGGGCCTTCTTCTGTCCATGATTGGCACCGATATGCAGGAGGGGATCCTGCGCTGGACCTTCGACACCATCTATCTAGTTGACGGTTTGAGTCTAATCGTCGTCAGCCTTGGCCTCTTTGCCATTCCCGAACTTGCGGACATGGTGATTGAAGGGTCCAAAATAAGCAACGTTCCCAAGGCAGCCATGAAGGGTGTCGGGCAAGGAATGCGGGACGTTTTCACGCACTGGTGGCTGATGTTGCGCTGCAGCTTCTTGGGCGTTTGGATCGGTGTTATTCCTGGGCTGGGCTCTGCGGTGGTCGATTGGCTCGCCTATGGTCATGCGCGGCAGACCTGCAAAGATGCCGCCATTACCTTCGGCAAGGGCGATGTCCGGGGAGTCATCGCTCCGGAAAGCGCGAACAACGCCAAGCAAGGGGGCGCTCTGGTGCCGACTCTGGCCTTCGGTGTTCCCGGGAGCGCGTCAATGGCGCTCTTGATCGGTGGGTTTATGATTCATGGGCTGCAGCCGGGCCCTGACATGCTGATCAGCAATCTTGAGGTTACCTATGCGATCGTCTGGAGCACCGCGATTGCCAATATCATGGCCACGGGTATCGCCCTGCTGTTCACGAATCAACTGGCCAAACTCTCTGCGGTGCGCATTCAGATTCTCGCCCCTCTGGTCATGATCGTCGTGTTCCTGGCCGCGTATCAAGCGACGGCCAGCATGGGCGATCTGATCAGTTTGCTGGCCATCGGTGCCCTTGGTTGGTTTATGAAGCGGTGCGGCTGGCCGCGACCGCCGCTACTGTTGGGATTCCTTCTGGGCGCACTGATTGAGAGATACCTCTTTATTTCGGTCAAGGCGTATGGTTACGAGTGGCTGACGCGTCCTTTGATGCTCGCGATATTCGCGGTGACGGTCGTGACGCTTATTTACAGTCTCATGCAAGAGAGCAGGGTGCGCAGGCTCTCCCGTTCGCCGTAACTATGCGTTTTCAAGCCAGAACTCTGTTCACCCTTGTCGTCGTGGCCGTTGCGGCATACGCTGTCGTGAGCGCTAGGGAATGGCCGCTCGGGACACGGCTTTTCCCGATGGTCATCGGCCTTAGCGTGCTGACACTTTCACTGGTGCAGCTTTTCCTGGATTTTTACCTGGTTGGCCGTGGCAGCAAGGCGAACAGAAAAGAAGATACCGGGGATCTGCAAGTTGATTGGAGTGTTGGATCGAGGGTCATTGCGGCCAAGGCCGCTGAGTTTTTCGGCTGGTTATTGGGTTTCTTTTTTTGCATCTGGATTTTCGGGTTTTTCGTTGCGGTTCCGCTCTATGGGTTTCTTTATCTAAAATTTGAGGCCAAAGAAGGTTGGTGGTCATCCTTTACTTTAACCGTCGGCGTTTTCGTTTTCTTCG
>JBFJTQ010000585.1:0-3049 GCA_041625275.1 Binatia bacterium
ACCACCGAGCCCGGCCGAGCGAAAGCACACAACTGTCCAAATTCAAAGTCGTTTTGGGCACATGGAGCTTTTCACTATGAGCTGTGGCCGTCGGCTGTGACCATGCAGACTCCGAGAACTGCTCGCTATTTCCCGAACGCCGCTGGCTTATAGCAATCCCGTATTTGCATCGGAAGGTTCAAATATCGCCTGTCTTGAACTAGGCAATTATCGCCTGTCTTGAACTAGGCAATCAGGGATCAACAAAGATAGGACGCACACGTAATTTTAGAACCGAGAGAGAGGAGTGTGATCAAAGGGTTTTTATTCCGTGGACGCTGAGATTGAAAGCACCAATGCTCCGCCTTCGTGGGGTGGCCCGCCGAGCATAAAATTGCCGCGATTCTGAAGTCGTACGGTCGTATCCAACAGGGGTTTCTCCCCCTCCAGCAATCGAACCTTCAAGGCTATCTGCTTGTTGCGAAACTCCTGCGGTGTGACGGAAAGTGACCGGCCACCGGGAATCTCGAATGTCGCATCGCCTTGCCAGGAGACGGTTTGGGAGTCTTCTTTGAGAAGGCGGTAAGAGCGATATTTCATGACCTTCAGCTGCTTTTCCAACGGTTTGAGCCTCGCGTCAAATTCATCGTTCTTGTTAGTGGCCAGAATCGTACCAATCTTAACCTGCACTGCGGACCCAATGTTTTCCGCCGCGTGCCCGTGAGCAACCGCTACTATTATGCTAAAAAGAAGGCCTGGTTTCAGTACTTTCTGCAGCAGGTTCATTTTCACCTTCTTGATTTTGATACAACCAAATCACTGTCGTCTTAGTCTCGTCCTCACGTAACAGTGCAACATTGCGTCCATACGCGTCAATCGAATCAACGGTTGCAAAATTATTTCCCTGGCTGCCAGATCGCCAACCGGGGAAGAAGGACTCGATGGACAAAGCGGCAATGAGCATGACGATAAATGCGGGCACCGCCCAAGCCAGCCTTGGCCCAACAAAAGCAGAATCTACCCAATCCCACAGTCTCTCATGCCATGCTTTTCTTTCCGTAATGCGCTGGCGGACCTCACGCCAAAACGGTCCCAAAGCAATCTGTCCAGCGCTTGCTTCCAAATCCCGCTTCAACCAGTTGTCTAGTAATTCCAGTCGGCGCCGACCCTCGCCACACGCGACACAGGTTTCCACGTGCAACCGGACCGCCTCAGCCTCGGATTGCCGTAACTCGCCATCCAACCAGGCTCCCAACGACTCCCTTACGTCCTCACACTTCTTCATAAATATGCGCTCAGCTTTTCCTGTAACTTTTTTCTCGCATAATGCAGCCGGCTCATCACCGTGCCTTCGGAACAGCCGAGAATTTCGCCGATATCTTTGTAAGAGAGACCTTCCACGGTCCTCAATACAATGACCGCTTTGTGCTCGGGTGTCAAATTGTTAACCGCCTCGATCAACTTTTCCCGAATTTCTCTGTCGTGAACATCGGAAAACGGATCCCTCGCAACCTCGTTCTGTTCCTCTAATACACCGTCCATACTCTCCCGGAAATCTAACGGATTCCTCTTTTGACGTCTTTGATAATCGATCGCAATATTGACGGCGATTCTATAGAGCCATGTGTAGAAGGACGATCCTCCCTGAAAGCTCTTAAGCTTTCTGTAGGCTCGGAAAAATGCTTCTTGCGCCACGTCCAACGCATCCTCTCGGTTGCGTAACAAGCCGAGGACAACCATGTAGACTTTCTGGTGGTAGCGCGCAACGAGTTCTTCAAACTTTGTAACGTCTCCAGCGTGACACCTCTGGACCAACTCCCAGTCGCTTAACTCCACGATAACCCTGCCTTTTTGACGTTTTGCAAAGGCCTTTATTCAGCCCCGCATTAAACCTTACAATTAAACCTTGAATTTTCCCAGAATTACCATAAAATAGGACCGTTTTCTTTAACTTTTTCCCAGATCCAAGCGCCCAATCTTAGTAAAGGACCGCGCGATGCTCGTTAAATGTCCAAACTGCAAGACCACGTACAAGGTATCAGACGAGTATCTCAAAGACACTACTCCGACGTTCCGGTGCTCCCGCTGCAAACACACTTTCGAGCTTGAGGGCGGCGATGTCGGTCACCGTTCCCCGGTCACCAAACCTCCAGGAGAGCCGAACTCTGCTAAGAACGCGTCAGAAGAGCTACGTTTCAAGTTCGCGCCCCGCAAAGAGATTCAGAGGACGGTGCGCGAAGAACAAACGGACCGTCCAGGGAATGTGTCCGAGGCCCCTGTTTCCTCTGCGGCCGCTACCGGCGAAATCGACGAGGGATGGTCCTCGGTGCAAGGCGACAATAAGTCGGAACCGCCGTTTACGATTTCGGCCCCGCCCGAGTGGGATAAAGACGAGCATTTTGTCGCCCATGATAGCGCTTCTGGTCCCGAGGACACGATCTTCGAGTCTCTCCCGCCGCCGCACGGAGGTGACGATAACGTGGCAGCGCTCGATCCCCATCGTGATCAGCAAGCTTCAACGATGCCGTACATGACATTGTTTGCATTTCTCATTATCTGCTTTTCAGCGCTCACTGCGCTCAATAACACCTACCCAGAGGCATCCCAGGAGGTGGTCAGGAAAATTCCCTTAGTGGGACCCGCAGTTGTCAGAAACAGTCACCTGAAACTCGGCGTGGCTTTGAAATCGATTCAGGGTAACTATCAGACGATCCAGGGCAATCGAGAGGTCTTTGTTGTTACGGGCATCGCAATGAATCAGAATCCTGTTGTCGTGCGTGAAGTCCGACTCGGAGGACAAACTTACGGCGAGGACGGGAATATGGTTGAACAGCAAAGCATATGGGTAGGCAACGCCCTCTCGCCAAAGATTATTCGCGGCATGACTCCACAAGACGTTGCGGATCTGCAACGTCTTAAGCCGCTCAAGAGCTTTGAAATTCCCCCTGGCGATTCCGTGTCTTTCACCATAGTATTCCTGACGCCACTTAAGGCGATAAAAGACTTTAGCTGTGAGGTGTTGGCAGCCGAAGGAGAAGCCTAGGTGGATTTGCCACCGCCACCCCCGCCT
>JBFJTQ010000586.1:0-3047 GCA_041625275.1 Binatia bacterium
CTTGAAGCGCATCTGTTGATGTGCTTGGAATTCGGGGGAGTTTCGAGGCGCCCTTGCCGTCGCGTTCGTCGGGAAGCGGCATCAACGGCGGATGATGTGTGGCTTTAGGCGCAGGCCCAACCATCTCCTCCTGGCCTGTTAATTTCTCCCGTCGACTGTTATCGGAAAAGCCTGGACTGGGTGGGGGCCAGTCGGTTCCGGGCAATATCCCGTGTGGAGTGTAGAGATAAGGGTTTGGTGCCGCAATTGTTTTTCGGCAAGACACCGTTCTTCGTTAGGCGGATTGGTTAGGCATTTGGACAACCCGAATCAATGTCGGAAACGAACGAGCCATGGGAACCAACTTGAAGTTCGGATTGCTGCTCCCGCATTTTTCCAGCCACGCATCGGTTGAAAAGTGTCTTGAGGGAGCGAGAAAAGCCGAAGCCTACGGCTTTGATTCTGTTTGGGTGAGGGACCATCTGGTCTTCTATCCGCACGAAACGGAAGGCTCGGATAATACGCATATAGAGGGCTTGCTCACACTGTCCGCGATTGCCTCGGTCACGAAGAGCCTGATTCTCGGCACTGCGATGTTGATCTGCCATAGGAACCCTATTCATCTTGCCCAGCTCTTTGCCGGTTTGAGTGCGATTGCGAAGGGCAGGCTCGTCATGGGCATGGGATTGGGCGGATTCCCGCATGAATTCGCCGCCGCCGGTTATCCGACAGAGTTGAAGGACCGAGCGACCCTGGCGCGGGCCAACGTCCGCATCTGTCGCAGGCTATGGGCGGGGGAAAGAGTGTCCTACAAAAACGACTACTTCAACTTCGAGAACGTAGAGATCAGGCCCCTGCCCCTGAAGCCCATTCCTATCTGGGCAGGTGGCAGTACAGCCGCTTCTTGTCGGCGGGCGGTCGAGTACTGCGACGGTTGGATGCCCGCACGGATCACCCTGGCGACTTTCCGAAAGCGTGTCGAATACCTGCGGCAGCTCTGTCGGGAGGCAGGAAAACCGATGATCACCGCCGCGGTCATGCCGCTAACTAGCATCGCTCGAGAGCGGGCGACGGCGCTCAGAAATTTCAGCCTTGAGGCCTTGCTGAACGACGCCCGGAGGTTTACATCGTGGGTGGCGAGCGATCCGGGGACGCCGCTAACGCTCGAGCAGCTCCACGGGTTGATTTTGGCCGGAACGCCAGCGGATATTGTTCGAGAGACGCGCGCGTTCGAACACGCCGGCGCGAACCATATCGTCTATGATCTGCGACTGAGCTATGACCACTGGTACGAGCAGATCGATGCATTGGGCAAAGAAGTACTGCCGCAATTGAAAGCTTAGCGAGGGGCCGGCGGGTCGAACGGCTGCAATCGAGAGCAAGACCAAATCGCCCGTCGTCGGTTGATCTCTTTAGTGGCGGGTTGCGGTTCCAATTTCCGGATCTCGAATTCGCTGCAAATGCTACCACCGATAACCAGCGGCATTGCCGGAAAAATCTGGGTTTAGTAAATAGGAACCGTTCTATAGAGGCTTTTGGGTCGGACTACGGTTGTGTGCCATGGGCGGCTGGTCTGGATTTTGCGTGCCAACAGCCTGAAGCGTGTCTTCCGGAAATGTTTCCCGGAGGTGCATCAAGCAAGTTCGCTCGATTCTCCTGGCGTCTAACCTTGAAGATGCAGCGAGGGAATAGATCGACCCTGTGAGGGCATGTGCCTTGTACGACTGTTTGCTAAAGTGCTAGAAAATGACTAGAGGCAAAAGACGTTAACCACTCGGTGAACTAAGAGCGGGAGAGGGTTTAGAATGAAAGCTGACAATTATGTGGAGATCGACGGCAAGAGGAGACTGTACTGGGGGGAGGTGAAAAAGGGACAGAGGGTCTATTTCATCGAAAAGGAGGGGAGTGAGGTTGTGGTGTGGGATACGGAAAAGGTAGATATTCAAATCTTGCTGACTTCCGTCTTGACGGAATTGAGCTTCAGAGACTTAGACAAGTCGCGAAAACCTCACAAATTGTTGGATGTGTTGAAGAGCCTAGCCGCGATGGTGAGGGTAAGAAGCGACCGGTAAAGCCTACAGCATCACTGGAGTGGCTTTTTGTTGTTTAGGGTCCGGTGAATTTAGCTGCCCCTTCGGCAGTTGCGACTCAAGGCAAACGTTGCCAGTTTGTTGCCGAACCGCGGGGTTGCGCAGAGCATTATGCCCAGCGCCGGGTGCGCTTCTGACCCCTTTCTTGGCTGCGTCATCGGCTCATGGCGGCAGGCCCGTGCCAATCGCTGATTCCGCCAGGTATCTTCCTGATGGGCCCCAAAGGATTGCCCGGTGCGGCGCACGCTAACTTCCTCGTCAACGAGGAGCCTGGCAATGGCGTTCGTTTTGGAAACCGCGCTAAGGTTTTCTTTGCAGGCGATACTGGTACACAACGCGTGACGATTGCGCCGGCTTTTGACAGCGTGGCTGCAAGGGATCTGCGACGCACAAATCCTAAGCCGCGAAACTCCTGATCACGTTATGGCTTTATTGCGCCTTGACAATGTATCTTTGGCCTACGGCCATTTGCCGTTACTTTTCCACGTGAATTTTCAGATCGCTTCGGGTGAGCGCGTGTGTCTCGTCGGCCGTAATGGCGCGGGCAAAACAACGTTGTTGCGAGTCATTACCGGCGCGGCCCCGCCCGATGACGGCCAAGTCTGGCGCCAAGAAGCCATGCGCATCGCGCACCTTGAGCAAGAGGTGCCTCCGGATACCGAGCAGACAATCTTTGAAGTCGTGGCCGCCGGATTAGGGGAACTGGGTCTCCTGTTGACGGAATATCATCACGTGACGCATCAGGCGCGTGCGGCGAATTCATCGGCCCTCAAGCGCATGGCCGAGTTGCAGGCGCGCATTGAGGCGCGCGATGGTTGGAACATTAGCCAGAAGGTTGATACCGTGTTGACGCGCCTGGCATTGCCGGCGAACCAGCGCCTCGATGAATGTTCCGGTGGAGTCCGGCGACAGGTCATGTTGGGCCGGGCGTTGGTAAGCGAGCCGGATTTATTGCTCTTGGATGAGCCCACCAACCAC
>JBFJTQ010000587.1:0-3039 GCA_041625275.1 Binatia bacterium
GGCAGCAGTGACAGTCTTCTGGAAAAGTAACGAGAATAGCATTGCGAGGGCAAGCCAAAAGCCAAGGTAAAATATCCCTACGGCGGTAAAAATGAGCATCCGCCAAAGCTCTTCGGCATTAGGCGGAAAGCCAAGAAGGGTAATGCCAAGACCCATCACCAGCAACAGAATCGAACTCCAAAGCACCCCCACCGTGACCAAACCGGCAAAGAACTTCCCATTGATCAAATCGTCTCGATAGATGGGTTGCGATAATACCCGGCTCAACGTGCCGCGCGCGTATTCACCGCTGATCAAATCGAAACCCAGTACGATGCCAACCAGTGGCCCAAAGAATCCCAGGAAAGTTGCCAGAGAAAAGAAAGTTTCATCGCTTGAAGTGAGTAGCAGCAGGAATACATATTGCGGGGGAAGCCGATCCGCAAGGCTTTGAATGGCCTGTCCGGTCGTGTAGGTTGCCCAAAGGCCGGTGAGTACGATGATGACCAGCAGGATCATGAATCGCCGGCTGCTGAAATGGTCCGCCAATTCTTTCCAAAAAACAACATTCATAGTCAGGCCTCGCGGAAATACTTCAGGTAAATTTCTTCCAGCGTCGGATCTTCGGAACGAAGTTGGAGCAGGGGAAGACTTCTGGAAGCGATGAGGGAAACAATTTCAGGTCGTACGTCTCGCGTGCAACGCAGGAACCAGCCACGGCCGCGTTTCTCAATTTCGTCCACGCCCGCGATCGCTTGCAGATCCCGCTCGAGTCCGTCGGTGTTGCCGCCGACTTCGAGCAGAAAATTCCACTGGCGTCCCTTGAGAATCGCTTTCCCGAGTTGATCCATCTGCCCCTGCACGATCAGCCGCCCTTTGACGATTATTCCAACTCGATTACAGATTTGTTGGACCTGTTCCAATTGGTGCGAGGACAGCAACACGGTTAGGTTGCGTTCGCGGTTCAGAGATTTGATCATCTCCAAGATGCGAATGGCTCCATCCGGGTCGATTCCCAGTGTAGGCTCATCAAGGATAATGGCGCGGGGATTCTTGATCAGAACTTCGGCGATGCCGAGCCTTTGCTTCATGCCGCGTGAGAACTCGCGGACTAGACGACGGCCGTCATCGCTCAGACCCACCTGATCCAAAACCTCGGATGATCGGCGCCGCGCTTCGTCTTCCTCGATGCGGTTGAGCCTGGCCATGTAGAGAAGGTTTTCTCTGGCGCTCAAGTCCTCATAAAACCCGGGATTCTCCGGAAGGTAGCCAACTCGCCGTTTGACCTCTAGCGGCTGACGTGCGGGATCGAAGCCGCAAACAGAGACGCGGCCCGAGGTCGGCTCGGTGAGGCCGAGGAGCATGAGTATGGTCGTCGTCTTCCCGGCACCGTTGGGCCCGAGATAGCCGAAGATTTCCCCTTCCTCAACCGCTAAGCTAAGCGCGTTTACCGCGAGTTTGTCACGGTAGCGCTTAGTGAGGTTTTGCGTTTCTACGACCGCACTCATCTGCGCCCCAGACGGAAGAACACGATTATCAGACCCAACACGACCAGAGCCACGACACCGAAACCGACCCAGCCCCATATGGTGGGCGTCGATACGGTCACGCGGAAATCCACCGCTTTGGGCGACCCCTCCGCGGTGTTGGGTGTAAACGTGAGAAGATAATCTCCCGCAATCGTTCGAGCCGGTGCAAGAATTTCAGCTTTGATTTCCCTTACATCACCCGGGTTAATAACATCAATCTTTTCGGGTTTGAACTCGACGGTCCATTTCTCCGGCTTTCTTGATGCGATGATATTGAGATTGCGAACGGGCGCACTACCGGCGTTACCGACAAAAATATCGACAGTTGTCTTTGTTCCCGCACTGAGAGTCGTATTAAGGGTTTGATCGCGAGTGACCATCCGCAGATCCGCGAGTCCTTTGAGAGTCACGTTGATATTTGTCGAAGCTTCGAGCGCCCCGGCCCGTGCGCTGACGCTGATGGGATACTCTTTGGGCTCTGCCCGAGCGGAAGGGTCAATTTCGACGCTTAGGGTTTCTGAGCCATCTTCCTTGAGCTGGATCGAGGAGATGACCTGGTCACCAAACTGCGGTTTGAACCTTACCGACCAACCGGGGGGCGCCTGAGCGACCAGCGACGTCGTGAGCGCTTTTTTGGTTTCATTTTTCAGATCGACGGTAAACTTGAGGGTCTGCCCGGGGCTGGCGCTCAGAACGGGATATTGGCTTGTGAGTTTTAGTCCGCCGGTTTCCACTTTTTTTGACGAAACCCGAAGATTGAGAGTTTCGACATACTGCGTCGCGCCGTTTAGATCCTTGGCCGTGACTTTGATTTGGTAATTTCCGGGTTTTGCTTTTTCGGGGACTTTGGCTTTGAATTCGATCGTTGTGGATTTCGTTGTCGATGAGTCACTGGCGGCGACCATGACGGAACGAATCGGGTAGCTGGGATATCTCGAATTAAAGTTGACTTCCCAGCCCTCCGGAATCGCATCCAGTCTGAGACTTACTTCGACCGGTTCTCTTCTACGGTTCACCACCTCGGCGTCCATGGTCACTTCCTGTCCTTGTCCGACCGTCAGATCCTTGAACGGGAGAATCAGGTTGAAAGATTCCTTCGACACTGGAGCGGCAGCATTCTCTGTCTTCTCTGCAGCCAAGCCCACTGACGGGAAATCAACGGAGGAAACCAAAAGGCAGGCGAAAAGACACACCGACATGCGCCGGCCCACTTGTGCAACCGCAATTTTCATAGCAACCCCCTGAAGCAGAAGACTGTTTAGTAGCAGATAAATAACCATAATCTCACCTAGCGTCAAGGGCTGCGCTCAGAGTTTTGCCAGTTGCCGAAGACCCTCGTAGAGGACAATAGAGACGGCGTTCGACAAGTTCAGGCTTCGAACATCCTTGCTCATCATGGGTATGCGGAAGCAGGTATCAGGGTTTGCATCCAGCAGTGTTTGCGGCAGGCCGCGGGTCTCCGGTCCAAAGACCAGGTAGGCGCCGTCCTGATAGCAAGCCTTAGTATAGGAGTTTACCGCTCGTTTACTGA
>JBFJTQ010000588.1:0-3038 GCA_041625275.1 Binatia bacterium
AGGTGGAGAAGGCCGTCGGGGATGTGGAAGCTCACTTCAAGCGAATCCAGAGCACCCGGCGTGCGCGGGCGTTGGCCGAAGAAAACCTCCGCGGACAGGAAAAACGATTTGAAGTCGGTCTGGTCACGCAAAAAGACGTGATCGACTTCCAGTCCAAATTGCTCGACGCTCAGGGAGCCGAACTCCGCGCCACTACGGATTACAACAATTCCATTACGACGCTGTGGCGCGCAGAGGGGACGTTGCTGAGTCGCTACGACATAAAAGTGGAAGGGCAAGACAAAGAGCCCGATCCGTGGTGGGCTAGGTTCTGAAAACCAAAAAATTTACCTCGACATATCCACTCGGCCGGCTTCTGGTTTCCTTGTTGCGCTGGTCCCCGCGAGGGTGTGAGGAATGGTCGGCAATCGCTTTACAGGCCACCCGTCAAAGTGCGCTCGACGGGGAGCCGGCAGGCCGGCATTTTTCGAGCCCATTTTATCGAGCGCACATGGGCGTCTGTGCGCTCTCTTGACGAATCGAGGGTTTCGCCGCGGTCCGTTCTCTCGGGCCAATCCACTCTTGCGTTAGCCCCGCTACCAGCCCTGGGCAAGATTTATTGCCTGATGGCGGCCGCCCTTCTTTGCAGGTAGGCGTTTCTCACCGCTCCATATAGATCCACGGTGGTCTCGGCAACTCGTTCGAAGCGATCGAGATTGAGGGATCGTTCATTGACCGTATTGGTGGCTGTGCCCCCCAGGTTGGCATACCAGGGAATAAAATAGACATAGGGGGTCATTGCCGCGTCGAATATATATCCGATCCCGTCTCGGACCGTCAGAGGGGGGAGAAACGGCAGAACCAGGTACGGGCCCGGGCCGGCGCCCCACACGCCAAAGGTCTGGCCAGTGTCTTCGTCGCTTTGTTCCAAACCAAAGCCGTCTTTTGCGACGTCAAAAAAGCCGGCGAGTCCGATAGTGCTGTTAATCGTAAATCGCGCCGTTTCGGTTCCTGCGCCGCGGAATTTAGCCTGCAGCAGGTTGTTCACGACGCGCCTGACTACCGCGAGATTGTCGAATATGTTGTGAACACCTTGTTGAACTCGATTCGGCAGCACAAAGTCCCAGGCTGTGGCGACTGGCTTGAGCACGAAACGATCCAGTATCTCCCGATTGAACCAGAACATCTTCTCATTGAACCCTTCCAAGGGATCCGAATCGAAGTCGTAACCAGCGGCGGATCCGTCCGCCATCTCCATCGCGTGGGCGACGTCTCCGCGCATGGATTGTTCAGCCGCCACAATCGCCGGAGTTGGTATTGTTCCTGCCTCTCGGAACGCTCCCGCACCACTTGCCCCAGTGTCCTGGGCATACACGGAAATGCGGCCGATCAAGGACAACCCCGCCAAGGCCATCAAAATGACGATCATCCTGCGCCAACGCGCTATACTGTCTGGTTTAGTCATCGGTTTCTCCTTATAGGACCCTCGCTGTCAATTACCTGAACTAGATTTGTGGGTCAAGTATCTTAGTCGCTGAGCTTTTGTTGAAAGTTTAGATATTGTCGGTCTCTTTTGTTATAAGCCAAAAACATGCCATTCAAGATGCGCAGTCAAATATTGAAAAATTATCGGCAATTATGAGGAAGTTGTGAAACTCTGGTGGCGTTTGAGAGCGAATGGCGGTTGTCAAATGTGTGACAAATCGTCACATGCGGCTTATGAAATTGTCAGAATCTTTACTTTTTACGGCCCTGTGGCCTAGGCACAAAAAGTTTGCAAGGGCCCCCTCGATGCAGTATTTTCAGCACATGGCGGGTGAGTACAATGGCCGGAAAGTGGTCCTCGGTGTCTCTGGCGGCATTGCCTGCTACAAGGCCGTGGAGTTGGTGCGCTTGTTGGTAAGGGACGGATTTGCCGTGCAAGTCGTTATGACGCGGGCGGCTGCGGAATTCGTGACTCCGCTGACGTTCCAGACCCTTTCGGGACGACCGGTGGCCACGGAAACCTTCAATCTGACTCAGGAATCTGAAATCGGTCACATCAACCTCGCGGATTGGGCGGACCTTTTTGTGATTGCCCCGGCGACGGCGAATGTGATCGGAAAAATCTCTTGCGGCATCGCCGACGACTTGTTGACGACCGTCGTCATGGCCACCCAAGCCCCTCTTTTGCTCGCGCCGGCCATGAACATCCACATGTACGAAAACCCGATAGTGCAGGAAAACCTTCGCAAATTGCGGCGCATCGGCTATCAGATTATGGCGCCGGCGGAGGGCTATTTGGCGTGTGGTTACGAGGGCAAGGGGCGGTTGCCGGAACCCAGCTCAATCCTTGAGGAAATCAAGCGATTGCTGAAAAAAAAGGACTTGGGCGGCGAAAGAATACTGATTACGGCCGGTCCAAGCCGCGAACCCCTGGATCCTGTGCGCTACTTCTCTAATCGGTCGTCCGGAAAAATGGGATATGCCCTTGCGCGGGTGGCTTTGAGACGGGGAGCAGAAGTGATGCTCGTCAGCGGCCCCACCGCCCTCGAC
The DNA here is from genome assembly GCA_041625275.1 of Binatia bacterium. Lineage (GTDB taxonomy): Bacteria > Desulfobacterota > Binatia > UBA9968 > UBA9968 > JBFJNS01. The sequence continues at coordinate 2,515 of JBFJTQ010000588.1, forward strand.
CCGCCGACGGGAGCCCAGTTGATTCGAGTCAGCACTGCCTCAGAAATGCGGCAGGCCGTTCACGACGCCTTTCAGTGGTGTACCGCCGTGATCATGGCGGCAGCAGTGGCCGACTTTCGCCCCGTTGAAGTCCTAACTAGAAAGATCAAGCGAGGACAAGGCGTGCTTGAAGTTCGTCTCGAACCAAACCCAGACATTCTGAAAGAATTAGGCGCCAACAAGAACGGCAGGATGTTGGTTGGCTTTGCCGCGGAGACAGAAGAACTGTTGGCCAATGCCGAAAAGAAACTGCGTGAAAAAAATCTCGATATGATCGTCGCGAACGATGTGACCGCGGAAGGCAGCGGATTCGATGGGGATACCAACATCGCGACGATTGTGGATCGGGACGGCATTTCTCGGGCGCTACCCCTCATGAGCAAAGAAGAGTTGGCGGACCACATCTACGATCATCTGATCCGTCTCAAGGCCACAGGCTAACATGGGAACTCCAAGGGAGCCCCCGCCGGTAAAGTACTTCGTCG
>JBFJTQ010000589.1:0-3035 GCA_041625275.1 Binatia bacterium
CATCTGCAAAATTCTTCATGCGCGTGTAACGCCGGTGCGCCTCGCCGATGGCGCGAGCCATAAGCGATGAATCTTTTGGGACCACGATCAAATGCGTGTGATTCGTCATCAAACACCACGCAAGAACCTCCACGCCAAAACGATCCAACTCTTCTGCCATGAAATCGAGATAGGCCCTCCGATCGCTATCAGTTTGGAAAATGGGAATGGATCTTACGCCCCGCTGCGTGACGTGATGCGGATACCCGGAAGCTACGACTCTGGAAATACGCGCCATGCGCAAACCCTTGTCCAGCCCAACGCCTTCGGTCAAGTGAAAATAAGTATTGTGTCCCCCGAACTGGGTGAGATCGCGATATCGAATCCTCAGCGCATCGATCGCTGCGGACTCCACATGTTGCCGTTTATTCGCCTTTCTTGCGTGACCTCGGCCCGAAGGGCTCGGGCTGAAACGGACCGTCCCGGAGTTGGAGATACGCTTTGGTGCCTTGGTTCATGCGCGCTTCGTCCAGAGGTCGGCGGAATTCCTCGCGCAGCATCATGTGCGCCGCCACGGAGAGCTCGCAATCCAAAAGGAGGGCGTCGCGCAGGCCCATCATCTGAAGCCCCATGGTCGAGATGGCAAGGTTGATTTTCACCGTCTCCGGTGGGACGAGCGCGATTCGCTCCATGAGCGAAAAACATTCTTCGAGCAGCCGATCGGCAGGCACGACCTTGTTCACCAGGCCGATGCGAAGCGCTTCGGCAGCGTCGATATGATCCCCGGTAATCCCATAACGAATGGCATTCTTAAACCCCGCCAAGAGCGTCCACATGAAGGTGGTATTGGAACCGTGACGCACCTCGGGCTGGGCGAACACGGCATTATCGGCCGCAATGGTTAAATGGGTGAACAAGGCCAGCCAACACCCTGCACCCATGGCCCACCCATGGATCGCGCCGATTACCGGCTTCGTCAGCTCGAAGATATGAAGCAGCTTCGCGTCGTCAACGCGCCAGTAGTTCATCAGATCCGCCGTGCTCATGCCGGTCGGCATGCCGTAGGGCCATTGCATATCCCGCCTTCGGCCGCTTGTCGTCGCCTGGTCGAAGCCGGAACAAAACCCGCGGCCTGCTCCATTCAAGACGATAGCCCGGACGGCTGGGTCGGCTTCCGCCTCATCGAGCGCGTGATGCAGCTCCTTGAGCATGCTTCGCGTAATGGCGTTCAGGGCCTCGGGGCGATTCAGCGTGATCAGTACGCCCTTGTGTTGCTTCTGATAGAGGATCTCTTTGTATTCGGCCATGCTTTCCCTCGTGAATGACTTAGCTGGGCGGGGCCAAAACTGCATACCCAATCATTTTCGCGCCCGAGGTCCAAAAGGCTCAGGTTGAAAGGGTTTGTCTCTTTCCTGCAGAAAGGCCTGGAGGCCGCCTTTCTTTTTCACTTCTTCCAGACGCTGGTTGAATTCCTGGCGCTTGGACAAACGCACCATGGCCGCCAGTTCGGCGTTCAGCGTCCAGGCTTTGCGCAGTCCCATCATTTCCATGCCCAGTGTGGCGATGCCCAGATTGATTTTGACGGTCTCGGGCGGAACATGGGCGACGCGTTCAACATATTCGAAACATGTATCCAGGAGTTTTTCTTTCGCCACGACCTGATTGACCAAGCCGATGCGCAACGCCTCCCGGGCGTCGACGTGGTCGCCGGTCAACGCATAACGCAGGGCGTTTTTGAAGCCCGCCAGCACAACCCAGATAAAATCCGTGTTGCCGCCATGGCGCACCTGGGGTTGTCCAAAAACCGCGTCTTCGGCAGCGATGGTGATGTGGCAGGTTAGGGCCAGCCACGAGGCGGCGCCTAGACACCACCCGCTTACAGCCCCAATAATCGGCTTGGGGTACTGCCAGCGATAGAGTTGCCTGCCGAGAATGTCTCTGCGGTCGGAATCGCGAAGGCGATCGTATTCATTGACCAGAGAGCTCCCTTCAGGGATCCCGTAGGGCCAGGCAGTGTCCGGGTCTTGGCCGCTCAGGTCTTCGCCAACGGAGAAGGTCCCATCGGCTCCGGTGAGGACGACGGCGCGGATTTCGCTGTCGGTCTCCGCCTCGGCAAGGGCCTGATCCAATTCGTTCCAAAGGTCCTGATTCAGCGCGTTGAGGGTAGCGGGGCGGTTCAGCGTGATGAGAACGCCCTTGCGTTGTTTTTCATAAAGTATCGTCTTGTAGTTTCCCATGATGGTCTCCTGACTCAGGTCTGGGGTTGGGGTTTCTTCTTGGAACGCGGGCCGAATGGTTCGGGCTGGAACGGGCCGTCGCGCAGCATGAGGTACTCCTTGGTGCCTTGGTTGAAGCGAGCGTCGTCCAAGGGCCGGCGCAGTTCTTCTCGCAGCATGACATGTGCGGGCGCGGAAAGCTGATTGTCCAGCGTGAGCGCGTCGCGCAGGCCCATCATCTGAAGCCCCATGGTCGCGATCTGCAAATTCAATTTCACCGTTTCCGGCGGCACATGGGCGATGCGCTCAACGATGGAAAAGCACTCTTCCAGCAACTGGTCGTGGGGTACGACTTTTACGACCAGACCGATACGGAGGGCTTCCTGAGCATCGACGTGATCGCCGGTTAGCCCGTACCGCAAAGCGTCCTTGAAGCCTCCCAGCAGCGTCCACATGAAACTGGTGTTGGAGCCGTGACGGACTTCGGGCTGCGCAAAAACGGCGTTTTCCGACGCGATGGTAATGTGGGTAAACAAGGCGAACCAGGAGCCGGCGCCCATGGCCCATCCGTTGATGGCACCGATAATCGGTTTAGGAAACTCCCACAGACGCATGAAATTGCGGCTTTCCGAGCGCCAGGAATCGATGACTTCCGCGGCGCTTTGTCCCGTAGGAATTCCATAGGGCCAGTGTAAGTCCCGCCGCCGTCCACCGGCCGATTTAGCCTGGTCCATACCGGCAGAAAATGCGCGTCCGGCGCCGGTGATCACCACGGCGCGGATCTCCGGGTCAGCTTCCGCTTCGTCCAGCGCTTGGTGGATTTCCTTAATCATGCCCCGG
>JBFJTQ010000590.1:0-3033 GCA_041625275.1 Binatia bacterium
GTTGCGTGGCGAGGGAATGCCCGAATGACAACGGAAGCAGCTCAAACTCGAAGACGCCGGATAGATCCTGCTCAGTACCCCGTCATATGCGGATTCCGCGTAACTCGGCGTCGGCGCCAGCGACAGAGCGGCAGCGAGCAGCGCTCCCGCCGTTACTAAAGTTATTCGTGTTCGACTCATATATTGCTTTTTCTCCTTCCTCAGTGGTGCGTGACGAAATTGGGGTCGCGTCGGTTGGGCAATGCGTGTAACGATGCGTTTGCAATCTAGAATTCTCCTCCTTTCTTTGGGTTTCCGCATTTTTGTCCAACGGGCGCGACCGAACCTAATTCCGCGTTGCAGATAGTCGAAATTGGAGTCGCGTCTTTACGGTGTATGAAGTTTCAATCATCGAATGTCCTGTTTCCGCAGGGTATCGCCTTCACTCGCGCGTCACTCATGTCATCTGTTGTCTGCTCTTCGGGTTTGAAAAGATTTGCATGCTTGTATGGTCTCAGCGATTTTCCTGATTGTTTTGCGGCTGGAATCTTGTGGTTAAAGGCTCTGCGGTCCTCATGAATTCCCTATTGCTCCACAGGAAGACTTCGCCGTTGCAGAAATGAGACGCGCTGTAATTTTTTTTTGGACCGCCTGAGAATCAATCAACCACGTTCAGGTTGCTAGATAGAGCAACATGCATGCCGAGATGAGCCAAAAGATGTTGGTGAGCTTTACGACGAGAGCGCATTAAACGCCGATGAAACATTTCATCGGCATAATCGCACGCTAAGAGTCGGTAGAACGGATTTATATAAACGCAAGAGACGAGATCTCCATTTGAGTTACAGAAAAAGGAACAAGAGTTTTGCGGTAAGAAAACTTTTCTGTGCGATTTGAAACGAATGTGACCAGAGAAAAAAATCGTCGATTGAGACGATTCATTGAGACCCCAGCAGACGTTTTTGTTCACGCCATATGGCTTCGTCGTGATGCGACCTATATATCGCAAAGCGAGTGCGTGGTCTGATTTGAAAAACGATTCCGCTCAAAAATTTTTCGGTCGCCTTTCGAGAACCTCGGGACAAACGGAGGAGCGCTCAAAATTGGTGAGGAGTTTTGCGTTAGGCTGAGCCTGGTCGAAGCATTCTCCAGTTTCTTTAGACAAAGTGATAAACCACATCCGCATGTTAGGGGAGCGCGCACGGCGCAGAAGTCACTAGGGATTCGCTTGATCCGGGTGATTGACTTGCCGCGTAACCTCTGCGTGATAGGAACCGCAAACAGAGAACTATGACTTCTATGGAGACCGTAGGTGTTGGTAATGCGCAGGGCGCGAATTCGCCGGCGGAATTGACGCGTCGTGCGCTCAATCGACAGGTTTGTCTTTAAAATGGCTGTGGAGGGCAAGGAAAATACCTGAACGACCCTGAAGCGTCGTGAGAGCGGATCTCTGGATTCCTCACCCACATAGGTAAACGCTCTCTGTCGTTCATTCGAGGATCCACTTCGATTGAAGCGGTTAGGGCTGATCTCCATCAACCGCACACGGGAAATTTGAATGGATAATGATGCAACGGCTCGCCGCCGTCGGGCCTCACCACAACGGCAGCGCCCAGCTGCAAGCCGGCCTTGAAATCGGGTGTGATCGGGTTCGGCTGGATGACATGAACCATATTTTCTACCAGCGTCCATGGTTCCAAGGGATGAGCGGCGCTGCTTGTGCCGAGCTCCGGGGATTTGCCAGCCTCGCCATGAAAAACGCTATCGTAGGTGGTGAAGCCGTTTTTTTCGATGACCGATGTCGCCGCGACCAACTCCTCGCTGGTCGTGCCTGGCTTGCAGATCCGTCGAACGTTCTCGTAGCACTCAAGTGCAACATCGAAAAGCTTCCGATACAGCGGCGTGGGCTGCCGCCCGATGGCGAAAGGACGGTGGATTTGCGTGGCGTATCCCCAGTAGCTTACCGTCAGTTCCGTTATGACGATACTCCCGACTTCGATGATCCGCGGCGTCGATCGCTGCCACGGTACGAAGCGATCGGGCTCTTCCATACGCGTCGTTGCAATAAAGTGGATTCCCGGATCACCGCCGTGCTTGATATACGCGCCGTAGACGATCGATAGAATGTCTTGCTCGCTCATGCCCGGTTTCAGGTGCTGCTCCAGAGCCTCGCAGGCCAGGTCGGTGAAATAACCGCTACGCTGCAGGAAGGCAATCTCCTCCTCGCTGCGCACTCTTCGAATGCGATCGAACGGAGGACCGAACTCAGCGAATTCTACCTTAGGGAGAACGCGCTGGAGCTCAAGAAAATGGCCGTGAGCGATCCCGCGCAGGCTTACCAGGCCGATTCTGCTTTGGGCCAGGCCGCGGCGGCGAATCTCCTCCGCCAAGGTTGGGATGGGAAGGGGCCCATACCACCGTATATCGTCGATCGTTGCTTGCGCCCTGGCGCAAGGTTGGTGGTTAAAGAAATGAATGAAGACCGTGGGTTGGCCTTGGCAAGGCAGGAGCAGCCAGCAAGGGGATTGCGCCAGATAATTGGAGAGGTAGTGAATCTCGGGCGAGCCCCGAGTTCCGGAGACAAGAATCGCGTCTAGGTTTTCGCTCGCCATTGCCGAGCGGACCGCATCGAGGCGGCGCCCGTATTCAGCAGCGGAAAAACGCGGAAATAGTTCTTTGTCCGTGGGGCCGGGAGTGGCTGTCATAAAATTTCCTCCGTTTGCGTGCGTTACCTAACCCGGATGCCGCAGTTGGATATCTGGTATCGGCCGGGCGAAGGGGAGCCTGAAAAGGTGAAGGCATACAAGTGTGCAGTGTCGAAGTCGTTGTTGCATCTCAGCAGGTGATCGCCCTCGCTCTGAGAGGGCTCTTGCATGCATTGACTTATTGTCTTCACCACTAAAGGCCTATCGTGTGTTAAGTCCGGATTCCGCAATAGAAAGTTACGTGGGTAGCCCCGGGCGACCCTTTCGCAGCGAAGCCAATAGTTTAGTGCCTCCGAGCCGACATCTATAGTCGGTGCATGGAGTGGCGGTGTCACGGCAAGGCCGATGA
>JBFJTQ010000591.1:0-3032 GCA_041625275.1 Binatia bacterium
CCCGGAGGGGACAGTTGTCCTGCCGCCTGAGGACAAACCTTTTACCATTCGTTTTCGCTCTCCACGAAGCGGGTTAACGACCGTGCCGGATGCGGTCAAAGGCGATGTCGTGTTCGACAATCGCGAACTGGACGACCTTATCATCGCGCGCTCGGACGGCACTCCCACGTATAACTTCTGCGTGGTCGTCGACGATGTCGATATGCGTATCACCCATATCATTCGCGGGGACGACCACCTATCCAATACGCCGCGCCAGCTTCAACTCTACGATGCTCTTGGGGTTGCGCCGCCGCAGTTCGCCCATGTGCCGCTGATACTCGGCACGGATAAGGCGCGCTTGAGCAAGCGGCATGGGGCCACCTCCGTGACCGCGTACAAGGAAATGGGTTATTTCCCGGAGGCCGTCGTCAATTACCTGGTTCGTCTCGGCTGGTCTCACGGCGACCAGGAGATTTTTTCCCGCACCGAGTTGATCGAAATGTTCTCGCTCGAGTCTGTGGGAAAATCAGCGGGCGTTTTCAATCCGGAGAAATTTCTCTGGGTCAACTTCCACTACCTCAAGTCGAGCCCCCTTTCCCAGCTCGCTGAGGATATCATCCCGTTCATCCAGGCTAAAGGCTGGCCGGTGCCGACGGATAAGGCCTGGCTCGAGAGAATGATCGCCACGCTTCGCGAACGAGCCAAAACACTCGCAGAACTCGTGGATGCGGCGCACTTTTTTTTGACCGACGACATTACCATCGACGAGAAAGCAGCAAAGAAATTTCTTACGGCCGATCTGGCCCCCTCCCTGAGCAGGCTGATCGAAAAGCTAGGCGGGCTAAACGACTTCACCGAGCCTGCGGTTGAGCGGGCTTTCGCAGCTGCCCTTCAAGAGTGCGGCCTCAACCTGGGAAAACTCGCCCAACCCGTTCGCGTCGCCCTCACCGGATCGACAGTAAGCCCGGGCATCCATGAAGTTATTGCTGTTCTGGGTAAAGAACGGACGCTTCGGCGGCTGAATACGGCATTGGCAAGACTCCCGACCTGAGCTTCGGGCGCCTCCTCTGCCTTGACTCTCCGGCCCAATTCTTTTAGTTTTAATTCTCCACTGAGTTTGAGGAGTCGGCTAATTGGTAAGCCACCTGACTCTGGATCAGGCGATTGTAGGTTCGAGTCCTACCTCCTCAGCCAAGGTCCCATCGTCTAGTGGTTAGGACACCGGCCTCTCACGTCGGTAACACGGGTTCGACTCCCGTTGGGACCACCAACGCTTTGCCGAATATTTTCCGCTGCTTACGATTCTTTTCGCTAACGAAACTCTCGCCGTTGCACCTGCCGTTGCACTTTTTTCGGCTCTGAAAGCCCTGTTAATGGCAGCTTTGTCGTCGTAGCGGATGTGCTTCCCGTAATGCTGCTCAATTGTCTCCTGGGAGTTGCCCACCAGCTCGGCGATCCGCTTCGGATTCATTCCATAAGAAAGCGTGATCAAAATAAACGTGTGCCGAGTCGCAGATGGTTTTCGCGGCCGGATGTCCAAAACTCTCAGGGCGTTACACCAAGTCTTGATGCGCACATTGTCGAGACGCATCGGCCGGCCCTCTGTGTTCATATAGACATAATCCCCGTCTGCCACAGTGAGCGGTTTTGTTACCCTGAGCATGCGCACGACGTTCGGAAGCGGTTCCACCGTGTGTCTGCTCTTCCGGGTTTTGGGAAGGGCTTCGGACCCCAGATTGCGCGACCTTCTCACCAGAGCCATACCACGCTTGAGATCAACTGACCCCCATTTGAGCGCCGCCGTCTCGCTCGGCCGCCATCCCGTCCAAAATTGAAAATATGAATAGCGGTACGCGTAGAGACCCTTTCTTCGGTAGTAATCCAAAATCCGGTCTCTTTCTTCTTCTGTGAACGGGTCCGGCTCCGACCGCTCGATTGCCGGCCACCAGCGCGGCGGCAGGTCATAAAATGAAGTCTTTTCGATCAGGCCCTCAGCTTTGGCGTCTCTCAGATAGGCCTGCAAACTACCGGAAATGACGTTGCGCGTGGTTTTAACGCTGAGCCCTCATGTATCAGATACATGCGAAACGCCGTTAAATCACCTGCTGTTAGCTGGTTGATCGGCTTGTCTTTGAACCTGGGCAAGATGTAAGCGTTAAAGTGTTGGCGGTAATCGCGCTCCTGGCTTTTTCGGACAAGTGGCGGTTTTTTTTCGCAGATCCATTTCTGATAGTACGAGCCAACAGAAATAGGTTTCGGGCTTTGGCGCAGCCCAAGTTCTTGCGCCTTACTTCCGTGAGGAAACCACCGGAGATAATCAAACGTGCCGGACTTGATCTCTCGCTCGATCAGCGCAAGTCGGAAAGAAATTGAACCGAATTTGGGAAAGCGTCGGGCCGCTCGCGGAATTCTGGCGAGATGCGTATGACTTCGAAGAACCCGATGAAGCCGCATACCTTTTGCGCAGCAATCTTAGCAGCGGAAGAACTCACAAGGAGACGTTGTTTGCTGGCGCGAGCAATATAGCTTGGCTGAGAGTTCTACTACTTCGTGGTTAAAGGGGTTTAATGCCATTAGCCCGCTTTGGTGCGTTCGGTTTGTCATTGTCGGAACCGCCTCCGGACAGACGGCCATGCACTTCCATATTCATCTGATTCCACGACGATCGGGTGACAGCGTCGTTCCGCAGGGGCTACCAAGTCTGTTTGCGGACAAGACCGGTTATTCGAAAGGCGGCTTAGAAAGCAAATTGAATTCCGACTTTGCGAAATGTCTACATGGCTAAGCGCCGAATTGCCCCCCTGTCATGCCTCCGGCCGGAGCAGTCCGTGAAAAAATGATTGTTAAGAAAGCAAGGCCAGGCCCCATTTAAAAGCTTGACAAGCTATTCGTTCGGTTGTTATTCACCCCCAAGTAACCTCTCGCCGCCAGGCCGGCCGGATCTGTAGTCGCTTGGCTTTTGCGACAATGGCTCGGCGTTTTATCAGCGGGAGCACATTCGTAAACATGCGGTGCGTATGCCAGCTCTGAACGGCATTTAAGGGTCGTGC
>JBFJTQ010000592.1:0-3025 GCA_041625275.1 Binatia bacterium
CGACTTCTTGCCGATGCGGGGCTCGCAAAGCGTATCGCTGTATCGTATCGACGGGCCTGGTTAGCGCTGGATCTGGAGATTATTGATCACGCCTTTGACCCCGCCCACCTTGCGGGTAATTTCCTCGGCGCGGGCCCTTTGCTCAGCGGAAACAACCGTACCGTTCAACGTGACAATTCCATTATTGGTATCGACGTCAATCCGGGTAAAGTTGGACGCCTTATCGCGAACCAACTGGGCATTCACCGCGGTTGTTATGTTCGCGTCGTCGATACTCCGACCGATCGTTCTTCCCGTCAGTGCTTCACAACCTGTAAGGAGCCAAAACAAAGCCACCACTGGAGCGAAAGTTCTCACGAATTTCCTCATACGGCCGCCTCCTTTATTGAGATAAAATTTATATCAGAGCCCTGCGCTTAAGCAACGCCCGTAGGGGTGCATCGACGGCTGCAAAGCCGCAGCATTTTGTTCCTCACAATTCGCCCCATACCTCTTGCGCCACTCACACGACCAGTTTCAGCTTTCTATGGGCAGTCATACATTCCTCCCGGCTGATGGATTTCTTCTTTTCTTGCTTGACCGCATGGGAGCCTTATTGTGTCGGCATTCGGATCCGAGCTATTCTCGCATGGTCCCCGTTACCACACTATTGAGGAGTTGAACATGCGCACGGAATTAGTAACCATTTCAACCCCGACTCATCCTCTCGATGGCGCCTACTACATCCCCGATGGACCGATCAAGGGAGCCGTCATGTACTGCCACGGGAATCAAATGAATTTTTACGTAGGGGCTGCCCGTTTCCTCGCGCCGTCCATTACTTCCCTCGGTTATGCGTTTCTGGCTTTTAATCGCCGAGGGCATGATTCAGTGAGCACTTTCGACAGCCGTGAGACTGTCGGCGGCGCCTATCAAACGGTGGCCGAAGGCATCGAGGACAACGAGATCGCCGCAAGCTTCCTGGCCGATCGCGACTTTAGCACCTACATCGTTATTGGCCACAGCAATGGCGGCGTCCTCGCCAGCGAACATGCGGCTCGCCATCCGGAAACACAGGGTCTCGTCTTGTTGTCGGCGCATGCCGGGGGAAATAGGCTGACAAACCCAAAGTCCGCGAGCCGCTATACACTCAACGAAAAAACCGAAGCGTCGATCAAGGAGGCTCAGGCCTTGCTCGCGGCGGGCACGCCGCGCCAGCTCATGTTGATCCCGACCTGGTGGTATGTCATTTCGGCGCGTACCTTCATGGACCGGCTTATCAACGTTCCCGATCTGGTGGAAAACGCCAGCCGTATCCGGTGCCCGGTTTTATTCATTCGCGGCGATCAGGAACCGCCGGAGAACTATCCGGCCGAGGCCTTCAAAGAGAAATGTTCCGGGCCTTGCGATGTGGTCATTGTGCCGAACTGCGACCACTTCTACGTCGGAGCGGAAGAGCGGGTTTCTGAAGTCGTGCGGAATTGGCTGTCACAAGCCTTGCCGTCGCGAGACTAGCGGAACCGGAAGAACGAGTCCTTTGTCGCAGCGCGCGGGACCTGCGGTCGAGCACAATGGGTCATGACCGAGCCTTCGGCCACTCGCGCAAAAGACGACCGTAACCCGGCATCGGGTAACTGAGACCTAACTGGGACAACAGGTACCAAAACATCGCCGGATTACTTGCGATCACGGTTATTTTGAGATCCCTCTCGATCTTATCCAGAACCTTGATCGGATCCAGCACTGCGCCCTGAAAATAGATGGCGTCGACCTCCCCGACGCTGTCTAGCGATTTCTTCGTCAGCTCGAACACTTCTTCAGGACTCATGCGTTTCGGGACGCCAAGCTCCTGAAAGGGGTGGGGTGCCACAGCCGACACACCGGCGTTATCCAGATATTGGCAGATCAGAGAGTTCAAACGTTCATCGAAGGGGGTCAGCAAAAGCACATGCTTCGCCAAGTAGACATTCAATGCCGCAACACAGGCATGCAGCGCCGTAGTGAAAGGAACGGAAAGCGCCGCTTTCAGATCATCGTAGAGCCCCGGATTGAGAACTTCTGTCGGTGCGGCGGTCAGGATGACGCCGTCCCATTGCCGCCTTGCAACAAACTCAGCGACTCGGCGGAGGATGGTCTCTTTCTTGTCTGCGATTTGATAGAGCGAATCGCTGTAAAGCTCCAATCCTTGAAAGTCCAGCCGGACCTCCCCCGGAACAATTGGCAGGAAGCTGTTGTAATGCGGCATGGTACTAGCGCCGCCGCTCACAAAACCTATTCTCGCTTTAATCGCTTGCGCCACAGGAACAACTCCGCACAGAGCGCCGGGCTGGTAAACATCGCCGCCCCGCGTTTCGAAGCTTTACTTTTTCGCCTGGTACTTATCGATGGCTCGCTTCAGATCTTCGTACTCGTCGCATTTTCCAATCCACGGGCAGGCTTTTTTCAAAGCCGCCAATTGTCTTTCCGCATTGCCGGGTTGATTCATGTCAAGGTAGAGTTCGCCGAGATATTCGAGGGCGCTGCGATGGTTGGGGTCGATCTTTAAAGCCTTTTGATAGTGCTCCATCGACTTGTCCAACATCCCGAGCTTGCGGTAACTGTACCCGAGCATACTATGAGCATCCGCATCTTCAGGCGATGCTTTAACGGCCTTGGTTAAATGGCCTACAGCGGACCTGTAATCCTTCGCATCAATGGCCTTTCGCCCTGCTTCAATATCGGAGTTCGTCGGGGTGGTCTCTTTGGGTTCGGGGAGATCCGCTGGAGCGTCAGTCCGAATCAGCACAAGACTCAAAACCATGGTGATGACAAAAGACGCGAATTTCATACGCACACCTCCTGTCCTCAAAACTGGTTGAACTCGATCTTACTAACCCACCCACCCCTACGCAAGAGCGGTGTTACCGTCAACTTTGGATTGCGGATGCTGGTGAACACAGAGCGGACCGAGCGCCAGCCAATGTCATCGCACAACCCGACGAATAACCGATAGCGTAACGGATCCACTCAAACCGACGCCATGAGCCACGACTCCAAACTTTCGCCC
>JBFJTQ010000593.1:0-3023 GCA_041625275.1 Binatia bacterium
CATGAGTCCGCCGCCGCTCGGGTAATTGTGGTAGAAGAACCCCGCTGTAAGCTCACCAGCGGCATAAAGGCCTTGGATGGGCCGATCCAGTCGATTGAGCACCTGACACTGGGTATCAATTTTCAGGCCGCCGAAGGTGAACGTTAAGCCGCATGTCGCCGCGTACGCCACAAAGGGCGGCTTATCAATCTTCTGGGCCCAGTTGGTTTTGGGCGGATGTATCCCAACGGTTCCCTTTCCGTCGCGAATGACTTCGTCGAAGGGTCGATCCTCCATGACAGCCTTGTTAAACTCCTCAACGGTTTGCGCGAGCGTGTTGGGGTTAATCTCAAGCTTTTCCGCCAACTCCCGAATGGAGTTCGCGTAAACGGGTGTGGCTTGGTCGTAAAGCTCGCGGGCAAGAGGCTCTTTGACCTTCTCATCGAAGATCTGATAGGCAATGCCTCCGGGCTGCTTCAGGATCTCGGCCCCTGTCTTGGCGTACGTATAAGCGTGGAAGTCCTCCCCCTCGTCCACAAAGCGACGTCCGTCCGTATTGACCATGATGCCGAAAACCCATCCGTAGCGGTGAGTTCGGAATCGTCTGCCCGCTGGGTCAAGAAAGCCTCCCTCGTAGTCTCCCGCGTCGGCGTCGATCGGTGTTGCGTGAGCTCCGCTCCAGTTGCCAAAGGCCTGCGCCCCGATGTCCAATGCCATCCGGATTCCGTCGCCCGTGTCGTACTTGCTTCCCCTGACTTTCGCCAGATCCCAACCACTGCCCAGGAACTGTGCGCGAAGTGCGGGATTCGCCTGGAAGCCCCCGGCAGCAAGAATCACTCCTTTCGAGCGGATCTCTCCAAAACCTTCGGGTGTTTGAACGACGACGCCGCGAACCACATTTTTCTCATCCGTGATGAGCTGAACAGCGGCATTCTCATAGCGGATTTCGACTCCCTTGTTCTGAAGAATGCCGCGCCACATATCGACTAGCCCGGCGCCGCCGTCCTTCGAATGGATAAAGCTGCTGCCGTGGTGCCAACGCTTGCGCCCGCCCTCCGGCTTGGCAGCGGTATACAGGATTTCCCATTGGATGCCCAAATCCCGCATCCATCTGACCGTCGGGTAAGACTCATTCACCAGAAGCTCGGCTAGCTCCGGCACCGACTTCCCCCGCGTCACCCGCATCATGTCAGCGTAGAAATCGTCCTTGGTATAGGGATCAAGATCGATCTTCTCCCACTCGCTTTCCGGCACGTGCGGGAGGAGGGGTTTGACGTCGGGGATTCCGTTATGAGCATGGCGAAACTGAGCACCGTGGCTCCACCATGTATTCCCTCCTCTTTTTCCCTCCGGCGCCTTTTCCAATACCACAACCTTGGCACCGGCCTCGCGTGCGGAAGCTGCCGCAGCCTGGGCCGCGTTTCCCATACCAACGACGACCACATCGCAATTCACTGTTTCCATAAAAAATCTATCTCCTCTCTGTATTTCATTTCTCTCATTCAAACATCGTTCGGTCCTTCAAGCACTTCTGCAATATCCAGCACCGCAACCCGTTGATCGGCCCCTGACGCTTTGATCCCGTCCTCCATCATGGTCATGCAGAAGGGGCAGGCCACGCTTAGAATTCCGGCGCCCGTCTTGAGGGCTTGCTCGGCGCGCTCGTTGTTGATGCGTTTGGAGTTTGGCTCGTCCGCCCACATCAAGCCGCCGCCCGCCCCGCAGCAGAAGCTTCGCTCTCGACACTGCTCCATCTCGGCGGGGCCCGAGCCGGTCACCGCCGAGATAAGCTTGCGCGGTTCCTCATAGACATCGTTGTACCGCCCTAGATAACAAGAGTCGTGATAGGTCACCTTCGCATCCAGTTCATCAGAAGGCTTGAGTCTTCCTTCGCTGACCAGACTGGAAAGTATTTGGCTGTGGTGAAACACCTCGAAGCTCGCGCCGAGCCGCGGATACTCATTTTTCAAAGTGTTGAAGCAATGGGGGCAGGTAGTCACAATCTTTTCGACATGGTGGGATTGAAGGATCTCAATGTTGCGCCGCGCCAGCATGTCGAAGAGGTACTCGTTACCCATCCTTCTGGCGGGATCGCCAGAGCAGTATTCGTTTTCACCTAGAATGGCGAAATCGACGCCGGCCCGTTTTAGAAGGCGACTGAACGCACGCGCCACTTTCTGATTGCGCGCATTCAAAGAGGTAGAACAGCCGACCCAGTAAAGGTAGTCCGCTCGCTCGCCGTCGGAAAGAACTCTTAGATTCAACCCCCGGCACCAATCCAATCGCGAACTCGAAAGCCCGGTGTAGGGATGGCCGCGCGTCTCCAGATTGCGCAGCGCCTGCTCCATCGAGCCCGGCAACCGCCCTTCTTCCATCACGAGATGACGGCGCATATCGACGATCTTCGGAACTTGCTCGATAAACACCGGGCACGCATCCATACAGGCCATGCAGGTGGTGCAGGCCCACAGCGTTTCTTCCTTGATGACGCCCCCGATGAGTGTTGACAAAATTCCTCCGGACTCGTTTTCATCCTGCCGTCTCAAGTCTCGTCCATGCAGGTGACGACGCAGATCCAAAATAAGAGTTTTGGGAGAAAGGGGCTTCTCTGTCGCATAGGCCGGACACGCATCCTGACAACGCCCGCATTCCGTGCAGGCGTCGAGATCCAGAAGATCTTTCCACGTAAACTGGTCAAGATGATTCACTCCAAAACCCGCCGCACTCATATCTACGGGCTTGAGCATTGCGCCTTTGGGCTCCAACGATCGAAAATAGATGTTGGCCGTGGACGTAAAGAGATGGAGCAGTTTGGTATAGGGTAGCCATGCAATCAGGGCGAACACCAAGACGAGATGGGACCACCAGAGAAAAGCATGCATGGGGGCAAGCGCACCCGATGGAAACAAAGCAGCAAAGGTTCTACCGGCAATCCAGCCTACAGGAGACCAGTGGGCCCACGGGTCTTCCGTGCCAACTATACGCAACCCTTCGAGCATGAAACCGGTTACCAGGATCACCAGGAGGGAACCTAGAATCAACGC
>JBFJTQ010000594.1:0-3018 GCA_041625275.1 Binatia bacterium
ACGATGATAATGGTATTTCCTGAATCTGTTAGACGATGGAGTATGCTCAGAAGTTTCTCGATATCGGCATAATGGAGCCCCGCCGTCGGCTCGTCGAGAATATAGAGCGACCTGCCCGCAGATTTTCTGCTAAGCTCCTTTGCCAGCTTGACTCTCTGGGCCTCGCCGCCCGACAGGGTCGATGCAGGTTGACCCAGCCTGAGATAGCCCAACCCTACTTCCCCTAGCAGCCGCAGTTTCGGCAAAACTGAGGGAATATTGCCGAGCACCTCCAATGCTTCGCTAACGGTCAATTCGAGAACATCGGCGATGTTCAAACCTTTGTACCTTATCTCGAGGGTTTCACGATTATAGCGCCGACCCCGACAGCCGTCGCAGGTGACAAAAATATCAGGAAGAAAAACCATGTTGATCCTCACAACCCCGGCCCCGCCGCAGGCCTCGCAGCGCCCGCCGCTCACGTTGAAAGAAAACCGGTTGGCTTTGTAACCGCGCACCCTGGCGCTTGGAAGCTGGGCAAACAGATCGCGGATATGATCATAGACAGCGCTGTACGTTGCCGGGTTGGAGGTGAGTGTCCTGCCGATTGGGCTCTGATCAATGACGATCACACGATCAAAATGCTGCCATCCGATTAACGCCTCGAATGAGCTTTCCCGCCCCGGTGCGCGGCGCAAGTGCCGAGCCACGCCGTGCGATAGAACATCCACGACTAACGTGCTCTTACCCGAACCGGAAACTCCCGTCACGCAGGTCATCAGCCCAATGGGAAACTCAACCGTTACGTCTTGAAGGTTGTTGCGCGTGGCTCCCTTGACAACAAGGAATTCGCCCGAGCCCTGCCGCCGCTTGGGAGGAACGGGGATTCTCTTGTGGCCCCACAAGTACTGCCCCGTGAGTGAATGCGGCTGGGCCATGAGGTCTTGCGGCGTCCCGCATGCGACAACTTGTCCTCCCTGGATGCCGGCCCCGGGACCCATATCGATCACATAATCTGCGCTCTGGATGGTTTCGGAATCGTGCTCCACGACGATAACGGAGTTTCCCGCATCCCGCAGTTCTTTGAGCAGGCCGAGGAGTTGTACGTTATCCTTTTGGTGCAGACCGATGCTCGGTTCATCGAGAAGATAGATCACGCCTGCCAGACTCGATCCCAACTGCTTGGCCAATCGAACCCGCTGCGCTTCCCCGCCCGAAAGCGTCGCCGACCGGCGGTCCAAGCTCAAGTACTCCAATCCGACCCGGACCAAAAACCGCAGCCGGCAGATGATGTCTCTGATGATCCGTTCCCCGATGGCGCGCTGCCTCTCCTCAAGCGGGAGCTGTTCGAGAAACCTTATCGCGTCCGCGACCGGCAGGGCGGCAACCTGGGCTATGTTGTTTCCGCCAACGCTCACGGCTAGGCTTGTGTGTTTTAGCCGCGTGCCTTCACAGCCTGCGCACGATAGCGGTTCCCCAGTTGCGTCAAGGCGTTTCGTCTTTCGCGCCTGCTTTTCCGCAATACCCAACCCCTCACAAACCGGACAGGCACCCTGAGGACTATTGAAAGAAAACAGACCCGGCGTCAATTCAGGAAATGAACTGCCACATCCCGAACAGGCGAGTTGCTGACTGAAGCTTAGCTTTTGAATCGGTTCTCCCGCGGCCTCTGAGTGAACTTCGACCCCAACGACTCCTCGCCCGACTCGTGACGCAACTTCGAGTGAGTCCGCGAGGCGCCTCTCTATGCCCGCTCGTAAAACGAGACGGTCCACGACGAGATCGATGCGGCTTAGAGGCGATTTGAGTTTGATGTCCTCTGAGAGCTCATGAACCCGGCCGTCGATTTGGATCCGTGAGAAACCGGCTCGCACAAGCTCCCGCAGTATCTTGGGCTGATCGCTTCCCTTTTCGCTTGGCACCCGAGCCAAGACAAAAATTCGAGCCCCTGCCAAGCGTGACATCAACTGGTCGACGATTTGGTCTATGCTTTGCGCCGTGATGGCCCTGCCGCATTCAGTGCAGCTAGGCTGCCCTATGCGCGCGAAGAGCAAGCGCAAAAAATCGTAAACCTCACTGACCGTACCGACGGTTGAGCGCGGCCCAAAGTTTGCGCTGCTTTGCTCGATGGCGATCGTCGGGGAAAGCCCTTCGATGGATTCCACATCGGGTTTGTCCAACTGGTGGAGGAGCTGGCGCGTGTCGGCAGAGAGGGATTCGATGTAGCGTCTTTGACCTTCAGCGTAGAGCGTATCAAATGCCAATGAGGATTTACCTGATCCGGACACTCCGGTAATGACGACTAACTGATCGCGGGGGATTTCGAGGTCGATATTCTTCAGGTTATGAACTCGCGCCCCTCTGATGACGATCTTCTGCGGCATTCCTCACTCTACTGGCTCCCAAGCTCTTGGACTTTGCTCTCAATGACGGCGCGATACTCCGCGAGCTTCTCTGGAGATTGCGCCTCGAAACGGAGTACGAGCGCGGGCTGGGTATTGGAGGCTCGGATGAGTCCCCACCCTTCAGGAAACTGCACCCGCACTCCATCCACGTCGATGATCCTATAGTGTTGACGGAAATATTCCTTGGCCTTTTCAGCGATGAGAAACTTTTTGTCGTCGGGACAATCAACTCTGATTTCCGGCGTTGAGACAGTCTTCGGCAGGTCCGCAAGAAGCGCCGAAAGCGGCCGCTCCACATGGGCCACGAGTTCCACCAACCTCAGCGAGGCGTAAATGGCATCGTCATAGCCGTAATAGCGGTCGGCGAAGAACAAATGGCCGCTCATTTCGCCTGCCAAGAGCGCATGGGTCTCTTTCATCTTCGCCTTGAGCAGCGAGTGGCCGGCCTTCCACATGATCCCCGTTCCATTGTTGCTGGCGATGACATGAAACCGGTAGCGCCCGGGCGAGAGGTTCGTGTAGAAGGCGGATCGCCGGCCGCCGACATCGACCCAATCCTCGTTCAGCCCGACGAGCCGGTAGCGGAATCGAACGTTCTCAGGTGCCATCAGGCTGAGCGCCGTATAGGCGATCT
>JBFJTQ010000595.1:0-3010 GCA_041625275.1 Binatia bacterium
AGGTGACCCTCGCAGCCACCAAAGGAGACGTAGACCTCATTGAGTTTACGTTTTCGTCCATTCAATCGGCGGTGGAGGCGGGCGATGTCATTCCCCTGGCGATTGTCGGCCCGAAAATTCCCGACCATAAGATCTTCAAGGACAAGAAGATTCCGACCGTGATGGAAGTCGCGAAAATGGTGGGAGCCGACCCCGAAGACGCTCTCGGGGCAGCCGAGGTCACGGCCGCGGGACGAATCATTGCCGGTCCGCCGAAATTACCGGCAAAACTCGCGGACTGCTTCGCCAGAGGCGCCTACCGCGCCATGACCCACCCCGGATTCAAGGCGATCGCCGCAGGTGCCCGGCGTCCAATCGACCCGATCGACGGCAACGAGGCTCGAAAGGCCATGCAAAGAGCTTCGAAGGCCGCGCGCAAGCATAAGGCCATATGGGAGCAAGCGGTCAAGGAGCTAGGCACGTAACCGAGCGGCGATTCAATCAGAATACTAACCGATTTCGTGGCAAAGATTCGCCGCATGTTACTACTGCCAAATCCTGAGATCGGTCCGGCACGAGAGGGCGAACCTTGTTTGACTCATTTTTACAGAGCTCGAGCATTCTCTTCTTAGGGTATTCAACCATCGGCTTTGTGACGGTGCCGAATTTCCTCATTCCAATTCTTGGCACCCTCATCGGGATGTTTTTCGGCATCCTCCCAGGCGTCAGCGGGATCACCGCGATGGCTTTGCTCATCCCTTTTACGTTTTCCTGGGATCTGATTCCAACGATCCTGCTCTTTGGTTCCATATACGGGGGTGGAACTTATTGCGGATCCATCACAGCGATCCTGGTAAACATTCCGGGAACGGCCCCTAACGCGGCGACGTGCCTTGACGGCTATCCCATGGCTCGCAACGGTCAAGCTAAGACTGCGCTCGGAGCATCAGCTTCCGCCTCGGCAGTCGGGGCCGCGTTTGGCGTATTCGTTTTAATCGCCATGCTTCCGGCAATGCGGGCGACCGTTCTAGCGTTCGGTCCGGCCGAGTTTTTCATGCTTGCCGTCCTGGGCCTCGCGGTTATCGCCGTTGTCTCGGAAGGAAACATGATCAAGGGTCTGGCGGCAGGCGGTATCGGCCTGCTCCTGGCATTTGCGGGGCGCGACCCAGTCACCGGAGCACTGCGCTTTACTTTTGGCACGCTCTACCTGCATGACGGCATACGCCTGATTCCGCTGTTTCTCGGCATCTTCGCCGTCACTGAAATGATCAGCTTAGCCGCCAGCAGCCGCAAAACCATCTCCGGGCTGGAGCGGGTTGAACAGCTTACCGGAAGTCTCTGGGAAGGAGTTTTTTCGATATTTCGTCACTTCGGCCTCTTCATTCGCAGTTCCATCATGGGAACCATCATCGGGATGATTCCGGGCATCGGCGGAACCGTCGCCAGTTTCGTTGCCTACGGCCACGCCGTTCAAAGTGCGAGAGACACCGGCCAGTTCGGCAAAGGGGATATTAGAGGCGTCATTGCTCCTGAAGCCTGCAATGACGCCAAAGACGGAGGCTCCCTGGTGCCGGTTCTAGCCTTTGGTATTCCCGGAAGCGAGGGAGCTGCTTTGGTCATGGTGGCGATGATTCTCCACGGGCTGATCCCCGGCCAGGAACTGATGACGAAGAATCTCCATCTGGCCTTTCTCCTGATCTGGGCGCTTTTTCTCTCAAACCAGCTCACCTCGATCATTGGCGTGATGCTCATCAACCAAGTGGTCCGTGCCACTGTCATCCGGACACAGCTCCTGGTGCCCTTCATCTTCGTTTTGGCCGTGATCGGCGCTTATGCCGAGCGTAAGGCGCTCGGCGACGTATTGCTTACTTTCATCTTCGGGACAGTCGGCTATCTAATGAAGAAAAACGCGTATCCAAGAGTCTCGTTGGTCATCGCTCTGATTCTTGGAGAACTCTTTGAAGTCAACTTCCGCCAAGCCATGAGACTCTATGAATTCGGCCGGCTGAATTTCTTCGATCGGCCCATCTTTCTTGGATTGGTTCTGTTGACTTTTCTAAGCCTGCTATATCCGTTTTATCGGGCATGGCGGAGCAAAAGCGGAACGGATATCCACAGCCACTTAGCCGGTAGGACATAGCCTTAGGGGGTCGAGGTAAGCCTTGCTTCACATCACAGGGCAAACAATTTTTACTTTTGCGGCGCTTCTATTTGTCGCGATTTTGTTGTGGATTTCATCAGGCTACCCGCCGCGTGCGCGACAAGTACCGGACGTTGTAGGCTGGTTTACGCTCATATGTCTCATGATACAGCTCGTCCTGGACGCCGCGCCTCAACTGACGGGAAAACAGGGCCGCATGCAATTAAACCAAGTTCTTTCCGTCGACAGACAGGTCCGCCAGGCGCGTTCAAGCGACCAGCCGGAAAGCTGGTTGGAGGTTGTGGCGTTTTGTTGGCTCGGGTTCCTCCTGGTGGGGCTAGTGGTATTGGGCTTTTTGGTATTTATCCCAATCTATATCCTTTGTTACCTGCACTTTCAGGCTGCGTACACCTGGCTCAGATCAGCAATTTACGCGGCGGCGACCTGGCTGTTCGTCGATCTTCTCTTTGTTCGCTTGTTTGAGATTCGCCTTTATCCCGGCATGATCCTTGAAAGGTTGTTTGATCTGTGAGCGGCTTCTTTTGGCTCAATCACACTCCCTGAGAATCCAGTGCGCAGAAGCAAGCAATAATTCCTTCGAAGTCATTTACGCAGCGCAACGAAAGAGGCACCCGCCCCGATTTCGCGCTGCCCGGCCCCCGCTTGGCGCACCCCAAAAGACGCACGGACTCCAAGGACATTTGAGACAACCGGCTTGCCGGCCCTCTGTCGTCAGGACAACGGTAAAGTCAGTTTTACTTCATTGAATTGATATCGTTTGTCCAAAAATCCCCCTTTTCCCCTTTTCCAAGTGGGGAGAATTTGAAAGTCTCCCTTTGTAAAGGGAGATTTAGAGGGATTTTGGATGCTGTTCATCACGACTTTGATAGG
>JBFJTQ010000596.1:0-3001 GCA_041625275.1 Binatia bacterium
CTCCTGCAAATGCGCATTTGCGACCTGAAGCTCAAGATTGCCGGCACGGAACTGGAATCCCGCATCGAAAATTTTTACACGAATCTTACAGACAAAGGCCTCGTGCTGAGGCCCATCTGCTACCTGGGGGATGAATGGTTCTGCCCGGAGGGATCGGCAACCATTGCCGTCCCTTTTTATTTGGCCCATCCGCGGCTCAAGAAGATCGAAGAAAAAATGATGCTCGAAGTCGAAGGCGGCACGGAATCTTGGTGCATGCGCCTGCTGCGACATGAAATGGGCCATGTCCTCAATCATGCCTATTTGCTCGCCAAAGACCGTGGCTGGAGAAAGCTGTTTGGATCGACATCGCTTGAATATTCCGAGAGCTATCGCGCCCGTCCCTACAGCAAACGCTTCGTGCGCCACCTCGACGGCTGGTATGCCCAGAGCCATCCGGAAGAAGACTTCGCCGAAACGGTAGCGATCTGGCTTACGCCGGGCTTGGACTGGAAGAAGCAATATCAGGGGTGGAGAGCATTGGAAAAGCTCGAATACGTGGACGAATTGATGGGCAAGCTGGCTGGGAAACCGCCCCTCGTGTTTTCCAAAGCTAAAATGAGCGAAGCGTCCCGGCTTCGTTCCCGCCTTGCCGCGTACTATAAACGGCGGCGGCGAACCTACGCGCAAGATTTTCCGGATTTCTTCGATGCGGATCTGAAAAAACTGTTTGCCGACCCTGAAGTCGCCCCCGAGGGCGAGCGCGCCGCCGCCTACCTGCGCCGTTCCACCAAGCCGATCTTGAACGCGGTCTCGCAGTGGACGGGCGAACCCAAGTTTACCTTGAATCGTCTGCTCCGCGCGCTGACCGATCGTTGCGGGGAGTTGGACCTTCGTCTGCGATCCGATGCGGCAGGGGTCGAGATTGCGGCCTATCTCGCAACCTTGGCCTCTCACTATCGGCTAACCGGCCAATTCAAGCCAAGTTGACATGACGCGCATGGGAAAACGTTACCGAGTCTTAGTGTTGTTTGACACCGCGGGAACCCCACCTGAAAATCAGGACTTTAGCGAAGATTTGAAAAAGGCGGACTGGGAAACCGAGGCGCAAGTCATTGAAGCGCTGAAAACACTGGGGCATGAAGTGCGCATGATCGGGATATGGGACGAGCCCGGACCCCTTATCGATGAAATCAAGGCAAATCAGCCGGATATCGTATTTAATCTCACAGAACACTTTAATGCCGTTTCCGCTTTCGATCGCAACGTCGCAGGTTTGCTGGAGATGATGGATGTGCCCTACACGGGAGCGAGCCCCACGGGCTTGACCCTGTGCAAGAATAAAGGCATGGCCAAGGAAATTCTCGCCTACCACAAGATTCGCGTGCCGAATTTCGCCATATTTCCGCCCGGGTCAACGATCAAGAGACCCAAACGTTTAGAGTTTCCACTTTTTATCAAGCCCCTCAAAGAAGAAGCGTCCTACGGCATATCCCAGGACTCATTTGTGGAAACCGATGAGACCTTTGAGGAGCGAGTCCGATTCGTCCACGAGCGTATGCACCAGGAGGCCTTGGCGGAGGAGTATATCCAGGGCCGTGAGCTCTATGTGAGCATTCTGGGCAACGAGCGCCTTCGGGTATTTCCTTTTCGCGAAGTGATCTTTACGGCGGTTCCGGAAGGGAAACCGAAATTTGCGACCTTCAAGGCCAAATGGGACGACGCCTACCGGGCCCGCTGGGGCATTCAAAACGTTTTCGTCGAGGCTCTCCCGAATGGTATGGAACAGCGAATCGCGAAAATCTGCAAATCTGTGTATCGAGCGCTACGCATGCGGGGCTACGGTCGCATTGACTTGAGACTCACCCCCGAGAACGAAGTGGTCATCTTGGAAGCTAACCCGAATCCGAACCTCGAGCGCGAAGATGAGCTCGCCCATTCGGCGGTCAAAAGCGGCCTTTCCTATGAGAGGTTAATCCAAAGGATTCTCAATCTGGGGCTTGCAGCCACGCGCTGATTGACCCGAACAACGGGTATCAATGTCGTGCCCCGGGCACGGGAGCTCAACCATCCCGCTCTCTGCGCGCGGCGCCCAAGGCCAGCAAAAAACCGCGGGTCCGAGGCTCGACCCCAAGGATGCATTTCGTTGGTCTCCCGGCAAACTTGATGCACTTGGGCGCGCGATAGCTATGCAGTGGGCAATCGACCAAATTCGCCCGCACCGCCTGCTATGTCTGATATGCGCAGGCGGCGCTGCTCGCGCCCGCCTGTGAATCGCAATCTCTATGACTTCTTGCCGATCTTGGCGAATTCCTCCGGAAAGGTCCCCGGTTTATACTCAACATTGATCTTGGGGGAATCGCCCTTGTAGATGATATTGAGCTCGCCCATGTATTCCTGAATCGGCAGCGGTTTGATGGCGAAAACCATCGCCGGCTCGTCGCTCGTTACATGATGCTGATGCCAGACTCCCTGGCCAATATACATCGTGTCGCCCGCCTTCCAATCTACGCGCTCATCATCCAGTAGGCTGTATCCCTGACCGCGCAGCACAATGATGATCGCCTCGTTATGCTTATGCGTTATCGAGTGCGAATGGGGGGGATAGATATGACAATCGACCTCGATGATACGATTCTCAAACCCGAGCTCCTGTGAAACCAGTGGTCCCATCCACACGCCGTTCTGAGCTTCCCACTCAAGTTTGACGTCTTCGGCTTTAATTGCTTTGCGCCCTGCTTTGCGCCGTGCGATGTCAGCCTTGACCCGCTCGGCTCGCGATTTGAAGAGCGCGCTCTTTCCCTCCAACCACTTTTCGTTTTGTTTGTCGTCTGCCATGTAAACCTCCCTCTTTTGTCAAATTCCGAACGATTCCGCCGTCGCCGGCCAGGAATCACGTTCGTACCAAGTGGCTTTAATGTTACTTAACTTTGTCTTGGTTATATTCAAGCTGGCGGATTGTCAAGGAACCAGTGAAACCAGGCCGCACACAGGCCGGCAGTTGACTGCAAAGTCTTTTAGC
>JBFJTQ010000597.1:0-2991 GCA_041625275.1 Binatia bacterium
TCGGCGACCGGTTGGAGTCTTTTCGACGCTCCGTCGCGGACTCATTGTCGTGGGAGCTGACTACCTGTGTCCGCAGGTTCTCGGAGGCAGCGAGGCGTACCCTGCAAACTATGGTCACGTCCCCCGGAGGGGGCGATGAGGCGTTCACCCGAGTCCTTTAAAATTCACAGTTGTTATGTCATAGAGGTTGAAACTATGGAATCAACGAAAGTTAATCTGGCCGAGATCGCTAACCAGCTTCAGGTTTGGCGTGAGAACAGCCCCGGTACCTCCAACGAAGATCTCATTGCGGAACTGGCGCGCACGGTATTCAAGCTGGCGGGGGATGAAGCGAGCCGCGGCGACCTGAAGATTTTAAATCGCGCCCTGAAAGAGCTGCGCTACGCATTTAAAATATTCGCGCCTTACCGCTCGATTCGAAAAGTGAGTATCTTCGGCTCGACTCGTGTCCAAGAGTCAGATCCGTACTACGAGATGGCCAAAGCCCTCGGTCGGCGGCTGGCGGAAGAGGGTCTGATGGTTATCACGGGCGCGGGTCCTGGCATTATGCAAGCGGGTCACGAAGGTGCCGGCAGGGAAAAGAGCTTCGGAGTGAATATTCGTCTGCCGTTCGTCCAGAAGGCCAATCGGTTCATTGAGGACGATCCCAAGTTAATGACATTTCGTTTTTTCTTTACTCGGAAACTGATTTTCGTTAAGGAAGCCGATGCCTTTGTGTTTTTCCCCGGGGGCTATGGCACGCAAGATGAACTGATTGAGACGCTGACTCTGGCCCAGACCGGAAAGAGCCAGATCGTGCCCATTATCCTATTGGACTTACCGAACCGGGGATATTGGAAGGAATGGGAAGAGTTCGTGCGCAAGGCAATGCTTAGTCACGGCTATATTTCCGAAGAGGAGCTAAGCTTTTTCAAGATTGTTGACGACGTGCAAGTCGCGGTGCGCGAAATCAAGACGTTTTATCGTAATTATCATTCGTATCGTTTTGTGGATCAGGCGCTGGTCATCCGGCTCAATCATCCGCCGGGCCGGAACATGATCGAGGCGTTAAATCATGAGTTCAAGGACATCCTCACCGGAGGTGAAGTTGCGCAAACCGCGCCGCTCCCCGATGAGGCCGATGATCCAGACACACTGCACTTACATCGCCTGCTGATTCACTTCAATCGACAGGATTTCGCTCGTTTACGACAGATGATCGATGTTATCAACCGATACGATTAGGGACGACGGGGGATACTATGGCATTCCAGCGGATCGGCATTTTGAGCATAGGCGAGATGGGCTTCCATTGGGCGCAACTTCTGAGGCAGTACGGCGTCGAGGTACTCACCTACGACAAAGACCGAGGCGAGGTCAGTCGTAAGAGAGCGCAGAATGCCGGCGTGAAATCGGTGCCCTCCATGGCCGCGTTAGTTAATGACGCTGAGCTGCTGGTTTCCATTGTCGTACCCTCTGCCGCAAAGCGCGTCGCCGCCAAGGTTGGACGGGCAGCCGCCAAGACAGGGCGCAAAGACCTTTTGCTCCTCGACGCCAACGCGATTTCGCCGATGACCGCTGACGAAATTGCGGGGATTTTAGCTCCCACAGGCGTGAATTTCGTTGATGGTTGCATCATCGGTTCGGCGGCGAAAATGGGCAAGGGAACCGTCGTTTACGTCTCCGGCGCCGCCGCCGATCGCCTCCGGGATTTGGAAACATTCGGTATCCCGCTGAGGGTGCTAGGTTCACAGACAAGCCAAGCCTCTGCCTTCAAGGTTGTTTATGCCGGTTTGACAAAAGGTCTTCAGGGCTTGTTCGTCGAGCTACTGATGGGGGCGAGACGTTTTGGCTTGCTCGATCAAGTCCGCGCACAATACGACGAGAGCTTTCCAGGGTTATTGGATAAGGTTGCGCCGAGCATTGTCGGGCTGCGCATCCATGCCGGTCGCAGAGCCGAAGAGATGGACGAATTGAAGCGCACATTTCAGCATCACGAGATGAAAGCTCTCATGGCGCCGGCCGTGGAGAAGATTTTGAAATCCATTGCCAGCCTCGATCTGCACGAGGGTTCAGAGACGGGATCCCGGGAAGGGGACCTCATGGGAACATTGGAGTTGTTTTTTCAGAAAGGTCTCCTGCAAACAGATACACGGCCCGCGGCTATTTCAGCGCAGGCCTAGTCACGAACCCGCATTCATGCTATGGAAGTCGGAACGTAATTCTAAGGAGGAGCGGCGAAGTGGCCAAAGCACAGAGCAGAGTAGAGAAGAAACAACCCGAATTTGGGTCTGACGTCGTCGTGGATTTGATGAAAGCCTTCGATATCGAATACACCGCGTTCAATCCGGGGGCAACCTTTCGCGGCATCCACGATTCGATCGTGAATTATGGCGGCAACTACAAGCCGGAAGTGATCTTCTGCCATCATGAAGAGATTTCCGTCGCCGTTGCCCATGGCTATGCCAAGGTCACGGGAAAGCCGATGATTGCCATCGTCCACAACATGGTTGGCTTGCAGCATGCCAGCATGGCGATTTTCAATGCTTATATCGACCGCGTGCCGATGATGGTGCTGGGCGGGACGGGACCCATGAACACCAAACGGCGTCGCCCGCGCATTGACTGGATTCATACCGCCCTGGTTCAAGGCAACCAAGTGCGCGACTACGTCAAATGGGATGACCAGCCCTACAGTCTGGCCGATGTGCCGGATTCTTTTATCCGCGGCTACCGTATTACCACCACGGAACCCACGGCGCCGATTTACATTAATTATGACGCCGATATTCAGGAAGACGCGCTCACAAGCCCTATCGAGGTTCCGGATTTAAGTCGCTACAGCGCGCCCGCGCCCATGCAGGCGAATCCCGAGGCGCTACGCCGAGCGGCGCAATTACTGGTCAACGCGCAACTGCCTTTGATTATTGCCGACACCGTGGGACGCAATCCCAAGACTGTGCCGGCGTTGATCGAGTTGGCGGAGTTGCTGGCGATTCCTGTCGTGGACAA
>JBFJTQ010000598.1:0-2991 GCA_041625275.1 Binatia bacterium
ACAGAGCCGCGGCAAGGTCGTCGTTTCGACCTTCTCGTCAAGCATACCGAGAATTCAACAAGTGATCGACATCTCCGAACGTTGGGGACGCAGAGTCGTCTTGAGCGGGCGCAGCATGATTCGCAACACTCAAATCGCGGCGGACCTGGGCTACCTGCAACTGCCGCGCCGATTCATGACCGACACGGAGCACTGGCAGGAATTTTCGCCGGACCGTTTGACCTTTCTCACGACCGGGAGTCAGGGCGAACCTCTTTCCGCACTCCATCGAGTCGCGTTGGCTGACCACAAGTCAATCAAAATCGAGCCGGGAGACACCGTCATCTTGTCCTCCAAATTTATACCCGGAAACGAAAAAATCATTTCAAACCTGATTAACCACCTCTACCGCCGGGGCGCCGAAGTGCACTACGAGAAGGTTTCGGAGGTTCACGTGTCCGGTCACGCGAGCCAAGAGGAACTCAAAACGATGCTCCAACTGACCCGTCCGCGCTTTTTCATTCCTATTCACGGGGAATATCGCAATCTCGTGCGCCACTCCCGTCTAGCTCAAGAAGTCGGCGTACCGCAGGAAAATTGCTTCATCCTCGAAGACGGAGATGTTTTGGAATTGACCCCCCAGCGGGCGCAAAGATCGAATCCGGTTCACGTCGGAAGGGTTTTCGTCGATGGCAAAGGCGTCGGCGACGTGGGCGACGTGGTCATTCGGGACCGGCGCCATTTGTCGGAAGACGGCATGGTTCTCGCCGTCATGGCGATACACCAGCAATCGGGTGAAATTGTCGCCGGCCCAGATCTGATCTCTCGTGGGTTCGTGCGCGATGAAGAGGGCGAAGAAATTCTTGAACAGGCCAGAACCGTCCTCTTGGACACGCTGAAGACGTTGAATCGAGAGACCCGCACCGACCCGGCAGAGCTTCAAGAGGAGCTCCGCAAGGCGCTGCGCCGCTACTTTAGAAAAAAACTGGACCGCCGGCCCGTAGTTTTCCCGTACATTATCGAAACTTAATTGTCTAACCACTAGGGCTGCATAAAGATGGAAAAAGGCCGCATCAATCGGGAGCTTTGGGGCATCGTGATAGGGGTCGCTGCCCTGCTGGTGATTATTAGTCTTCTCTCTTATAACCCCACCGATCGCTCTCTCAACACACCATCGGGAGCCATCCGAACAAGCAATTGGGGAGGCTTTGTCGGTGCCTATGTCGCGGATTTCTTGCTCCAGGGGCTTGGAATCTCGTCTTACCTGCTGCCACTACTACTCGTTCTGTTTGCGTATCGACTCTTTCTCGCAAGTTACCAAGGGATTCGGCTGACCACCGCTGCTGGCTGTGGAGTTCTGCTCGTGAGTATCGCCGTTTTACTCAGCCTTTCCATAGAATCGGAGAACGCTCGGGATGCCGGAGGGGTTCTCGGCGGGTTTTTGAAGGAAAGCTTGCTGATACCCTTGTTCGGGCCCATCAGCTCAACACTCATTACTCTCGCAGCAATGCTCCTGTCCGTCATGCTTCTATCACAAACCTCGCTTTTGGATCTTCTGCATCGCACCGGTCGAAGTCTGATTGGCCTTAAATCGTCCTTCGTCCCTGTGATCGCCGCCCGGCTCAAAGAAATGAAAGCGAGGAAAGAGAAGCGAAAGGGAGAAAACACGAAAAAGGAACGACGCGACTACGTGCCCCCGCCAATCCTCCTCAAAGAGGAGCACCACGAGGAGCCGGTCCGGAAAGCGCCCAAGAAAGCGGCAGTTCCGCAAGAGCAGTACAAGCTACCCGCTATGAGTGAGGGCTACAAGATCCCTCCCCTGGAGCTTTTGGATCCACCTGATGGAGAACAGTTAAAGGTCGACAAGGAAAGCCTCGAAGCCAATTCGCTAATCCTGCAAAAGAAGCTGGCGGATTTTGGCGTCGAAGGCGAAGTGGTCGCAGTGCGGCCTGGACCGGTGATCACCATGTACGAGTTCAAACCGGCCCCAGGTGTCAAGGTCAGGCGCATCGTCTTGCTGGCCGACGATCTGGCCATGGCCCTGCGAGCGGTCAGTGTGCGCATTCTGGCACCGATTCCCGGCGAATCTGTGGTCGGCATCGAAATTCCCAACCCGCGGCGGGAGAGGGTGTTTCTCAGAGAGATTATCCAGAGCAACGCTTATCAAACCCACGATTCGAAACTCACTCTGGCCTTGGGTAAGGATATTGGCGGCACTCCCTTCGCGGCGGATCTGGCGCGAATGCCGCATCTGCTGTTGGCCGGAGCCACAGGAACAGGCAAGTCGGTTTCCATCAATGCGATGATCCTCAGCATCCTCTTCAAATCCAGCCCGCAAGACGTCCAATTCGTCATGATCGATCCTAAGATGCTTGAGTTGACGGTGTACGAGGACATCCCTCATCTTTTGGTCCCTGTGGTCACGGACCCCAAGAAGGCCGCCGCCGCCCTATTTTGGGCGATGGATGAAATGGACCGCCGCTATCGTCTAATGAGAGACAAGGGCGCCCGCAATATTGATAGCTACAACCGCACCCTGGAAAAAGAGGGAGCCATCAAAAAGTCGATCATCGAACTTACAGACTCTCAGGCGAGCGAAGAGCCAAACGACATGGGAGGCCCACTCGACAAGGAGTCGCCGCTCGTGCATGAGCACTTGCCGCGAATCGTCATCGTCATTGACGAACTGGCGGATTTGATGATGACAGTCGGAAGAGACATTGAGGAGTACATCACGCGGCTGGCACAAAAAGCACGCGCGGCCGGCATCCATCTCATTCTTGCCACGCAGCGCCCCTCGGTCGATGTGATCACAGGCCTCATCAAGGCCAATTTCCCCGCTCGAATTTCGTTCCAGGTCACCTCGCGGGTCGATTCGCGGACTATCTTGGATTCCATTGGAGCGGAGAAGTTATTGGGTAACGGCGATCTCCTTTACCTACCTCCGGGCACGGCGCGACTGACGCGATTGCATGGTGCGTTTGTTTCAGACCAGGAAGTGCGCAAGGTGAT
>JBFJTQ010000599.1:0-2987 GCA_041625275.1 Binatia bacterium
GGCCGGCCTTTGAGAGTGGCCGCTACGGCGTGACCTGCGGCGCGATCTGCCGGGCGGCACAGCAAAAACTCGGCATCGCCACCGTTGCCGGCATGGACGAGGACAATGTCGGCGCTAGCCTTTATCGAAAGAGCATTTACATCGTGAATTCCGGCCCGACCATCGCGCGCATGGTGCCAACGCTGCAGCGCATGGCCGTGCTCGGTTTGAAGCTGGCGCGTTCCGAGGCGATAAGTAAGCCGGACGAAGAAGGCTATTTACCGCGCGGCGTCAAGCGCAATGAGCTTGCCGCCAAGCCGCCCGCCGAGCGCGCTGTCGACATGCTTTTAGCCAAGTTACGCGGCGACAAGTTTCACTCCGAGATCGCGCCGCCGAAATTTGCCGGGAGCAAGCCGGCGTCGCCGCTCAACGATTTGAAATCAGCCGTCATAGCGTTGGTAACCGACGGCGGATTGGTGCCCGAGGGCAATCCTGACAAGATCGAACCGGGCCGGCCGACGCGCTTCACAACCATCCCCATCGGCAACGTCGACTCCCTTGACCCGGACAAATACGACGCGGTTCACTCCGGCTACGATACCGCTTTCGCCAACCAAGACCCCAATCGCTTGGTGCCGCTCGACGCCATGCGCGAGCTCGAGCGGGAGGGCACCATCGGCAAGCTCCATGAGTTTGTTCGCTCCACCGGCGGCGCCCACGCCGCAGTAGAAAATGCCGTGCAAATCGGCCGGCAGATCGCTGATCAATTGAAAGCGGCGGGCGTTAACGGTGTGATTCTAACATCCACTTGAGGGTCGAGCACTCGCTGCGGCGCAGCGATCAGCAAAGAAATTGAAAAGCTGCAAATTCCCGTGACGCAGATCTGCACCATGATCCCCGTGGCCAGAGAAGTGGGTTCGCTCCGCGCCATCGCCTCCGGCGGTATCACCAGCCCCACGGGCAATCCGGAATTGCCGCCGGAAAAAGAGAAAGCGTTTCGGCGCGAATTGGTCTTGCGCGCCTTAAAGACGCTGCAGCAGGAAGTGGAGTCAGTGAGGCGTGAAGGGTAAGGCGTACCCCCAATCCCCTCATGCTTCGCCCAACATGTAGCAAACTTGCTACACCGAGTAGCAAAACGACTACACCCGCTCTTCAATAGGCTGGCCTGGGTGAGCCGCCCGGCGCCGCTTTTCTTAATCATTTTAATAAGTTTCGTCCCCGGGAAATTTCCCCTGCCCTTGGCATCACCCTTGCCATAGGGCTATTGTCGGCAGGCAGGCAATTGGCGGTTTGGGGTAATTTGAATAAGTTCCAAGGGTTCCAGACGTTCCAGTCGTTCTAATGGTTTAAGAACGAATAAGAAAAGCAAGCATCAGCGGCATGATTCCATAAGTCCAGTTCTATTAGCGCAAGCAAAAACCGGAGAGACTCCGATGCTGACGTTTTTCTTCCTCACTCTCCTAATTCTGTTGACTTCAGTTGGTCCCCAACCCGCCGCGCCCTAGCAGCCGAAAAAAATTTACCGTATAGGCATCCTGCAGCGCTCTACGCTACCCCCGTCTTTTTTACAGGCATTCAAGCGTGGTCTACGAGAGCATGGGTACATTGAAGGACAAAATGTCGTCCTTGAGCATCCGGGTAGCGACGGAAGCTCAGGGAATCACTCGGCCGAATTGGTTCGCCTCGGGGTAGACGTAATCGTCGCAACCGGGACGGGCGCTGTCCTCGACGCCAAGAAAGCAACTACGACGATCGCTATTGTGATGGCGCCCAGCGCGGACGCGGTTGCCGGTGGACTCGTTGAAAGCCTTGCCCAGCCTGGCGGAAACGTTACCGGTCTAACCATGATTACTGCAGACCTAACTTGGAAACGGCTCGAACTAATAAAAGAAGTCGTTCCTGCAGTGGCTCGCGTTGCTGGCGTTTATCCCCTCGGCTCTAGATTCACGGCTCTCTCGGCATGGCTCAAGGATACAGAGGCCGGGGCTAGCGCACTCGGGTTGACGTTTCAGAAACTGGGTCTTAACGAGGATGCCACTACCTGGGATGACAACTTTAAACAGGTAGCGAAACAGGCTCGGACCGCGCTTGTCGTGATCGAGAATGCCCGCTTGATCGCCCAGCGAACGCGACTCTCAGAGATAGCCGTGCGACACCGCCTACCGCCGGTTTTCTCGGTCAAAGAGCATGTCGACGCGGGTGGCCTTATGTCCTACGGGCCGGACTTGGTAGATGTACACTACCGTGCGGCGACTTTCGTGGATAAAATTCTGAAAGGCCGTAAGCCCGCCGAACTACCCGTGGAGCAGCCAATGAAGTTCGAATTCGTCGTCAATCTCAACGCAGCCAAGCAGATCGGCTTAACGATCCCGCCGAATGTGTTGGTGCGGGCGGATCGGGTGATTCGATAGTTGTGGAGCGTCGACTTCGAGAAAGCCGTCCTAACCGCGTCCGGTGGCCAATGTTGACGAGGGAAAATTACAGTTGCACCTGGAAAAACACCGCCGTATAGTCGGACGCAACTCGTTGGCAAGACCGCAAATGAAGTATGCACGGTTTCACGTTCTGACAAGATGAGGTGCCCCCATGTATGACTTGATTCTCAAAGGCGGCAGAATTTACGACGGCTCAGGCCTACCCTCTTTCCTCGGCGATGTGGCGATCAGCAACGGGCGAATCCAGGAGATCGGCAGAATCAGGGCATCCGCCGACCGCGTCATCGACGTCGGCGGCCTCGCGGTGGCGCCTGGGATCATCGACTTTCATACCCATTTTGACGCCCAGCTCATGTGGGACGGCCTCGCTTCGACGTCCCACGCACATGGCATCACGACGGTTGTGACCGGCAACTGTGGCCTCACCCTGGCACCATGCAAGCCCGAAGGACGCGACGCGCTGATCGGCACCTTCGTGCGGGTTGAAGCGATGCCGCGCGAGACCCTGCAAGCCGGCATACCATGGGAGTGGACGACCCACGCTGAATATCTTCAGGCGCTGGAACGAAAACC
>JBFJTQ010000600.1:0-2982 GCA_041625275.1 Binatia bacterium
ACGGCCAGCGCGGGAGGGGCGGTTTTTGGCGGATTTTTGCTCGAAGGCAAGGGTTGGCTCAGGGCGAATGTGAGGACGGCGATCATCTCGGCCAGTCTGTGGTGCGTGTTGATCGCGGCCTTTGCGGCCTCTTCCAATTACTTGTTGTCTTTGGTTCTCTTGTTCTGCGCCGGGATATTAAATCTTTCATTCTATTCCACGGCACAAGCGATTGTTCAAATTCTCGCCCCGAGCCATCTACGCGGGCGCCTCATCGGGCTTTTTTCAATGTCTGCTTTTGGACTGCGCGCCTTTAGTGGCGTGACGGTGGGCGTCGTCGGCGGCTTGATCGGGATTCACTGGTCGCTCGCTCTCAGCGCCATGGCCCTCATGGCGGTAACCTTTGCCCTGCTGGCCTTCGTCATGCCTCTAAAGGCCGCCAAGGAGCTTGGCTAGGGTAACCCCTCATTACGAATTCCTCTGCGAGCCATTTCCATATCTCACTGCAGTGCGTTGTGAAGGATGAAGCCGATCGGGCCGGGCGTGATGGCCACGAAGATCAGGAGCAGATACTTCGGGAAAGGAAATAGTCTGCTCATCCCGGCAATGAGACCGATGCCGCCTCCGCCGCCGATGATCGCGTTGCCGGGAAGGTTGAACAAAACGCCAACGATCAAATAGCGGCGTCGGAGCAGGAAGGGAACGATGCGCGACGGCGCGCTCCGAAGCAGAAAGCGAAGACGGTCCTCGCCGTCCAGCGGTTCAAGCGAAGTCACCAGATCCCTGGCCTTGGTCAAGTGAAACCACTCCAGGGTGCTGGCGACACAGCGCGGCGGAAGCAGCCTGCCGAACAGAAAGCTTAAGGACAGAGAGAGCACGGTACATAGGTAAACGAGCACGATCCCCTTGACCCCAAGCATTGCCATGAGCATAAGGCCAACTTCGATGCCGGGGAGAAACGGTATCGCCAGGAGAAGAATGTAGGCGACAATAGACCCGAACAGGAGGAAAACGGCTATGTCGGCATGTTGCGGCCACATCTGGAAGGCGAAAAGGTTCGCAATCCACCCCACAGCGTAATTCAGAAAGAAAAGAACCCCCAGAAAGAGCGCAA
Organism: Binatia bacterium; assembly: GCA_041625275.1. Classification (GTDB taxonomy): domain Bacteria; phylum Desulfobacterota; class Binatia; order UBA9968; family UBA9968; genus JBFJNS01. The sequence continues at coordinate 1,094 of JBFJTQ010000600.1, forward strand.
TCTTGCCCGCAATACGCATTCCCCTCCCCTATGACTCTGAGCCTACACTTATGTCATGGGCATTTTTTCAGTAAAATGAACCTCAATCTGACAATAACTCACATGACTAAGCGCTCAGCGAGGCCCGCGAGACCGGAAGCGCGGGCATACCCTTCGGGATTGCAAATGGCAGATTTCAAATTGAAAATATGAGATCTGCAATCTGGCATTCCGAGCGCAGCGAGGACAAGGTGGCCCTCAAGGCACCGACCCAGTGCCCACGGTTGTAAGGCTTGCGGGCCAAGCGGGTCTGCAAAAATGTCGGCTTGGGGTAAACTACACGCGCGAAACCGATCATGAGATGCACCCTCGAACATTCCAACAGCGATCCTCATCGACCTCTACTTGAGGGTTTCATTCAAATAGATTCCCCTTGAACCAGTACATCCTGTCTATGGTCCAATACCATCTTTTGTCGATCCACCGGGCTGTTGCATCCATGGCATCGCCCCGCATAGTTCCGTCCCAGATCATGCGGCCGTGCGTTGGACTCGTTGAATCCGCCTGGAAACGGATTGCGTCCCCCTGCCTGGTCGCCGAATAGGCCGATGCCCTGAAGTCCAACAACTCCGCACAGTCGGTAGAGACGAACATGCCGTCCCGAAAGATTAGATAATCGTCATGATGACTAGCCTCACTCCCCAGCTCCCCCGACTTGACGAGAAACGTCTTACCGTCCAGAAGGCGCGACGGTGAACCACCCCCCGGTGGGCCCGGGTCTTCCGTGGGCCAACTGGTCACGCTTCGAGCCCAATGTGCGGAAGGGTTCGGTTTAGTGAAGAACCAAGCCCGTCCCTTGTCGCTCCAGGTGTAACGAACTTCGATTTCATCGTCGTTTACCCGGCCCTTCAAATGAATCGTCCCATGGGAATTGCTTTGGAGGTCGACTGCGAACGTGATCACATCTCCCTTCTTCGCAGACGTGTACGCGCCGGTTTCGAATGCGTATTGCGTTTCGTAATACCGCGAACGAAATTTTCCGTCCCGAAAGATGTACGTGTCCTTCCCGTCAGCTATTTTACCCATCTCTCCCTTCTCGACGAGAAACACTTTGCCGTCCAGATCACCCGTCGCGGCGCCCCTTGCTTCCGCAATGCCAACGGTCCCAGCGAACAGAAATAGAAAAGCAACGAGGAAAACAGTCAATCGACTTGCAATATGCATTGACCTCATTTTTTGCTGTGCGGAGTTTTTGAGCATAGCAGCAGGTTATTAAAAACAATCTCCTGGATCAATCCGTGAGATTTCCCCACCTCTATCATGCGAACGGAGTTCCCGTGCACGCAGGTATTGGCGTCTTCTAGTTTTCGCTAAACTGTCTGGCTTCCCTTATTTGATAGTCCGTCGCCTTTCTTCCAACATAAGCAAATAACCGAAGCCCGGCATCATTTTTTTCTTTGGGAAAGGAAATAGCCTGCTCATCCCGGGGATGAGACCGATCTCGCCCCCGTCGCCGATGACCGCCCTGCCGGGAAGGTTGAACAGAATCCTGACAATCAGAGAGTGCGCCGGACACTTCGGCCCAGGCTGGAAATTTCCCTGCTCGTAGGATAAGAAAATTCTACGCGGATGTCGCCATTCGCACGATCAGCAAGCAAAGAGAAAGGACTTAGTTTCATGAGCCAACTACCGAGAGTCGCATTGATCATCACGGGAGGCACGATCGATTCAGTCGGCAAAGACCGCCTGGACCTCGCCTGGTACATCGAAGCAGGGCAACGCCTGGGAGACGGGGAATTGCTGGCCCAGTTGCCGGAACTGAAGACAATTGCCGACGTGCAAGAAGTCCCCTTCCGCCGCCTGCCGAGTCACGCCTTGGTCGACAGGGACTGGCTCGATCTCGTCCGGAC
>JBFJTQ010000601.1:0-2971 GCA_041625275.1 Binatia bacterium
CCCACGGACGGGGAAGACGGATCGAAATCAGCCTGAGGTTTCGGAATAGGAAAGACCTCTTGAGCATCCGCGACGATGGCGTGGGAATTTCTAAAAAGACCCTCACAGGGAAAGGCATCGGGTTGCATACCATGGGCTACCGGTCGCGCCTGATTGGCGCGTCGCTGCAGGTGCGACGGCTTGCCCGGCGCGGTACGGCAGTCACCTGCGCCTTCCGCCTGCCGCCCGACCCACCGAAGGACCGACGTCATGCCCGCAAAAAAAACTGAACGAACGCACCAAGCCAAAAAAGCCATTTTCATCGTCGATGATCACCCCGTGCTTCGTCGGGGGCTGGCCTCACTCATCGAAAGCGAGCCCGACCTCGCGGTCTGCGGGGAAGCCTCCACCTGTCAGGCCGCACTCCGGGGAATAGGGCAGAGCAAACCGGACCTGGTCATTGTCGATCTCGGACTCGAGGGATGTGATGGCCTCGAGCTGCTCAAGGACGTCAAACTGCGCCACCCGAAAACACCGGCGCTCGTGCTCTCCGTGCATGATGAATCGCTGTATGCCGAACGCGCCCTTCGGGCCGGCGCCCGCGGCTATGTCACCAAACAGCAACTGGACGACACGGTGCTGACCGCGATCCGCCGGGTACTGAGTGGCGAAACCTACATGAGTGACAAACTCGCGACGCGCCTGGCTGCAAAATTCGTCGGTGGGCAAACGCTCGAAGATGACTCTCCCCTCGACGTGCTCAGCGACCGCGAACTCGAAGTTTTTCGCCTGATCGGCCAAGGCCAGGGCACGCGCCAGATCGCCCAACGCCTTCATCTCAGCATTAAAACGATCGAATCCTACCGAGAACACATCAAGCAGAAGCTGACGCTCGAGTCCGGTGCGGAGCTGGTCCGGCGCGCCACCGCTTGGGTCGAAACCGGGCAGACGAGCTGACGGGCTCCTCCTAAAAGCAGCAGGTTTTCTTTCACCGCAGAGGCACAGAGTTCGCAGAGTAGCGTGAGCGTGTTCGTAATTTAACGGTTTGAACGGAGCGCAGCGGTTGAACGATTTGAACTACTGGAACGGGCAGCGGTATTCCGCTTGCCCCCTGGCCGCGGCTTTGCTCCCTCCACCCTCCATTAGGTGTTTCCCCTATGGGAAGAAACAGGGCGTTGCCCCGATGCGCCCGTGGCGCTTTTGCGGTAGTGTAGCTTCAGAAAAGGAAACAACTAATTTCATGTGCGGCAAAAGCTCTCCACGAAAAACGCCGGCCAAGATACGGATCCTCATCGTTGACGATCAGCCGCTGATCCGGCGGGGGCTTGCTAGTCTGATTGATAACAACCCCGACCTCATTATCTGCGCCGCCGCCGGCACGTGCCAGGCAGGTCTCGAAGCGATCGCCTCATCCGGACCCGACCTGGTAATCGCCGGTCTCTCGCTCAAAGCCGAGGATGGCCTGGAGATGATCAAAGCAATCCGGCGGCGTTACAGCCATGTGCCGGTGCTCGTGCACTCCATGCATGTTGCGCCGCTCTATGCCCAACGCGCCCTCCAAGCCGGCGCCAGCGGTTACGTCACCAAACAGGAGACAAGCGAGACGCTGTTGATCGCCATTCGCCGCCTGCTCGACGGCGAAAAGTACGTAAGTCCAAAGATTCAGGCGAGGCTCGACCTCAGGTAGCCGCCTGGCCAACCCGCACCAACCGTCTTTCCCGCGCAGACATTCCTGCCAACAGCAAAACACCACGGTTCCTGTGCAAAAAATCCGCCTTGGCCGCCATCAGCAGAAAATTTCTCCAAGGATTAGTTAGGGGTTTCCCCCATAAGAAAAACAGGGCGATTCCCCGATGGGAAAACCTCGACTTCGCGACCGGCATCTTATTATCGTGGAATCGTGGGAAGGACGTATGGGACGTTGCGTTGGGCCGTGATGGGCAATTTCTCGAGGAGGCACTTATGAGCAGGACGGGAACACTCTTGAGGTTAAGATTTACCTTTGCCTCCCTTTTTGTTGCCGCAGCGCTTTTCTTGTCCACTGCGTTTGCGCAACAGGATCAAGGAAAGCAAGCCGGCTCCGACGATGAGCAACGACAGATTCAAAGGATCAAAGAGGAGATCATGAGAGAGCTGCGGGAAGGGGAATTTCTGCGCGAGCAAATCGAGCTGGGCATCCAGGACTACATAAAGAAACAAAGACAAGCCCAGATCGCGGCACGCGCCGAAAAAGAGCGTTTAGCGAACGAGAGGGCAAAAAACGTGCGCCGCGTCTCCAACGGCCGCGATCACATCTATGGCGATCCCAACGCGCCCATATCCCTAATTGAATATTCCGATTTCGAGTGTCCCTATTGCAAGCGTTTTCACGCGACTGCGAAAGAGATCGTCCTGGCCTATAAGGGCAAGGTCAACTGGGTTTATCGCCACTTCCCTTTGAGCTTCCATAATCCCGGTGCGCAGAAGCAGGCCGAGGCGTCGGAATGTGCCAACGAGTTGGGGGGGAATGACGCGTTTTGGAAGTACACCGACGCGATCTACGCGCGCACTAAATCGGGAGGCAAGGGCTTTCCCGTGGCTAATCTGACGTCGCTCGCGAAGAAAATCGGGCTGGATGAGCAAAAGTTCCGCCAATGCCTGGAAAGCGGAAAACAGGCTGCTCGCGTGAAGGAGGATGTTACCGAAGCCATTCAGCTCGGTATCACCGGCACACCCGCAAGCATTCTCTTACATAACCAAACCGGGGCGACCCGGCTCAAGACCGGCGCGCAGCCCTTGGCGGCGTTCAAGGCGGACATCGACAGGATGCTCAAATGAGCGGGATGGGAAACGTGCTTTGGGCACGCAGGTGCCGAGAGCCTGAAGCAAATCGCTATCAGTTCGATACCAGACTCAGAAACTAAACGAACCGGCCTAGTCAAGATGTGACAGTCTGATCTCAGCTCCTCACTGCGGAAGGAGAATGATCATGAAATTACGATTTCCTTACGCC
>JBFJTQ010000602.1:0-2965 GCA_041625275.1 Binatia bacterium
GGATTTTTTGACTCTTGCCGCTAATTGAGCATTGCCGACGGCTGTCGGGTTTTGCAGAAATTTAGTGAGGGTTGTGCGCGGTAGGAGGCAAAAGAATCACAATGATTCTGCGGCTGAGTTTCAGGGATGACCTTTAGGCACCCGGTGCGACGAATTTTCCATACAAAACTGTCCGACATTTCGCGCTGAAGGATTGTTGCTAAACGACAGGCGGTAAAGCTCTGGGAGTAAAAGTCAACGTGTTTCTCAAAATTGCAGCAACAATATCGGCGATGGGCGCCGCCTCTTTCGCGATATTTTCAGTCGGGTTCGGTCCTCGGGTGTCGAAACCCGCTCAACTCGTCGAATTCAATCACAAGATCCACGCGGGGGAATACGAAATCAGATGTCTCTACTGCCATGCCAACGCGCGCAGATCGACAGTCGCGGGAATCCCGTCCGTCCAGTTTTGCATGGGGTGCCACAAAAACGTCGGCAAAGACAAATTGGGGGTACAGACATTGACCCGATACTGGGAAGAAAGACGGCCGATGCAATGGATCAGAATCAACGATCTTCCCGATTTTGTTTATTTTACTCACAAGCGCCACGTGAAGGCCGACATCGCATGTCGGGAATGCCACGGTGCCGTGGAAACCATGGCTGTACTCAATGCGCCGCAGCCTCTTACCATGGAGCGCTGCGTCAACTGCCATCTGGAGCGTCGGGCCAGTGTCGATTGCTGGACCTGCCACAAATAAGGAACGAGTTTGATGGCTAACGAAGTCGAATTCAATCGCAGGAGCTTTCTCAGAGTGCTGGGCGCTGGTAGTGCGATGGCCACATTGGTCGGGTGCGGCTCCGAGCCTCCCGAAAAATTGATTCCATACCTGATTCCACCGGAAAACATCGTGCCGGGGACGGACGTTTGGTACGCAACCTCCTGCCACGAATGCCCGGCTGGATGCGGTATGGTGCTCAAGACGCGCGACGGTCGGGCGATCAAGGCGGAGGGAAATCCCTCCCATCCCGTCAATGGTGGAGCGTTGTGCGCCCGCGGTCAGGCCGCGTTGCAAGGACTTTATAATCCGGACCGCATACGGGAGCCTTTGAGGCGCGTCGACGATGGCTCTTTCAAGGCGATTTCGTGGGAGGATGCCGAGAGCATCGTGGCCGTGGAAATCCAACGCCTGCGGCGGGACGGCCATGGGGATCGCGTCGCCTTTCTCACGTCCCTGGTGGGCCCGACATTGAGGGAGCTCATCGACCGTTTCCTGGGCGCGCTGGGTTCTCACAGGCGCTTCACGTTTGAGCCTTTGAGCTATGAGGGTTTGCGGCAGGCGAGCGAGATATTGTTCGGTCTCGGTACGATCCCGAGGTACGATCTGGCGAAGAGCAAGATGATCGTCTCCTTCGGCGCGGATTTTTTAGAAACCTGGGTCTCGCCGGTGGAGCATGCCCGCGGGTTCGGTTCGATGCGCGCGTACAGGGACGGGGCGATGGGACGGTTCGTCTACGTCGGTCCACGTTTATCCTTGACCGGCGCCAATGCCGACGAGTGGGTCTCCACGCGTCCAGGCCACGAAGGACTGCTGGCCTATGGAATGGTTCACCATATTGTCGCCGAGGAGCTTGGAGTCGCTCTCAGCAAGCAGGAACGCGAAATCCTGACGGCCCATGTCAGGGATTATTCACCCAGGCGGGTTTCCGAGCGCATCGGCATACCAGAGAAAAAGATTGTCCATCTCGCTCAGGTATTCACCGCCGTGCGCCCAAGTGTTGCCCTCGGCGGCGGCAGCGATCTTTCATCTTCAAACGGCAAAGCGACGAGCATCGCGGTAATGCTCCTCAATTACGTTGCCGGCAATATCGGCAATACCGTCGAATTCCGCTCCTATTCGGCCATGGACGGGATTGCCGGCCGCAGTGATTTGGATGCGTTGCGCAACGAGATGCGCCGCGGCGGTCTATCCCTGCTGTTTTTTCACGGCGCCAATCCGGTCTTTTCTGAGCCCGGCGAAAGTGCATTGCGGGATGCGTTGCGGCAGGTTCCGCTGAAGGTTGCATTCTCTGAGTTCCTGGATGAAACCACAGCCGAGGCAGACCTGGTGTTGCCAACGAATGATCCTTTGGAGAGCTGGGGCGATTACTCTCCGCGGGAAGGTGTCTACAATCTCACCCAACCGGTCATGCGGCCGTTGTTCAGGACTCGTTCGGTCGGGGATGCGCTGTTAAGCCTGGCGAGGCGCATCGACGAGAAGATCGCCGCTGAGCTTTCCTGGCCGAGCTTTTACGATTACCTGAGGGAAAGTTGGCGCGGACTGCAAAAAGAGTTTGGCGCCAAGGAATCTTTTGAAAGCTTTTGGCAACAGGCCCTGAGCCGAGGCGGCGTTTGGAAAGAGGTTCGCGGCGAAAAAGTGCGCTTGCGTCCAGAATCGTTGAAAAATATAACCCCAGGGGGCAGTCACGATGACGATTCCGGCCAGGAGATGTCCTTGTGGCTCTATCCTTCGATCGCGCATTTCGACGGCCGCGGCGCCAATCGCCCCTGGTTGCAGGAACTGCCCGATCCGATGACGCATATCACCTGGGGAAACTGGGTCGAGATTCATCCGCAAAGCGCAGAAAAGCTGGGGATCGCCGAAGGCAGCATAGTAAAAATAAGCTCGTCCCACGGCGCAGTCGAGGCTCCGGCGCATCTTTACGAAGGAATTCGAACGGACACCGTGGCTCTGCCGATCGGGCAAGGCCACAGCGATTTCGGCCGGTACGCTCGCGGGCAGGGAAAAAATCCGCTGGCTCTGCTTTCAGCGCTGGGCGAGGAAAGGCCTGTCAACGCCGCGCAGGCTGGTTACGCAGTGCGTCTGGATGTCTTACCGGCGCGCTCACGGTTGGCTTCCACGGCGGGAAGCATCCGGCAGGAAGAGAGGGGGATTGCCCAAGCTGTCACGGTCGGCGAACTTTCCCGGCTTTCCCAGAACGCCCC
>JBFJTQ010000603.1:0-2946 GCA_041625275.1 Binatia bacterium
AATAGTGCGAATCCCATAGGAACCGGCCCATTCAAACTCAAAGAGTGGGCCAAGGGAAGTCATATTACCCTCGTGCGTAACGAAAACTTCTTTAAGAAGGGACGGCCTTTCTTAGATAGCATCATCTATCGAATCATCCCGAACGCGGCCACGCGGGCGATTGCTTTTGAAACCGGCGAAGTGACAGGAATATTTGCCAGCCAATCCTTTCCGTACCAGCATGTTGACCGGCTCAGAAAGCTGCCCAACATTATTCTGAAAGATATCGGTTCGCCCACCGTTATCGGACTTCACTTCAATTTCAAGGATAATCCCATCTTGGCCAAGAAAGAGGTGCGGCAGGCGATTGCCCACGCCATTGACAAGCAATTTCTTGTCGAGAAAGGTTTGCGTGGCGTGGGCAAGGTGATCGACAGCATCATCCCGCCTGGAATCCCCTGGGCTTATAATGCCAACGCGCCCAAATATCCATTCGACGTCCAAAAGGCCAATGCGTTGCTCGACGAAGCCGGACAAGGAAGAAGCAGCTCAGGAACGAGATTTTCCCTGCGTCTGACCTATGAGTCCGGTAACGATAACTCAGAGAGGCCAGCAGAGATTCTACGGGAACAGCTAAAGGCCGTCGGCATTGAGGTCCGACTGGAACGGCTCGAGCGGTCGGTGATGTTGAACAAGGTGTTTCAGAAATATGATTTCGACGTCTGGCTTGGCCCTTTGACCACGCGGGGCCATCCGGCACTGGGGGTGGCGAGGCTATACACCACCTCCTCAATCACCGGACGTCCATTTACTAATTTCACCCGCTACAGCAACCCACGAGTTGATCAATTATTCGATCAGGCTGTGATCACCACCAAAAGAGCGGAAGAAGTGAAGGCCTATCATGAGATTCAAGACATCCTCCTGCGAGACCTCCCCACCATTCCTCTCGCGGACCGGATGCAGCTCAATATCATCCGGGACGAGTTCCGCGGGGCCTTTACAAGTACGGAAACCTACGAGCGGCTGGATGAAATCTGGTGGACCAAGGGAACGCCAATCAAAGAGGGAGAATTCGATCGCGATTCCTGACGCTGCCATTCACCGAGTCATTTCCAGTCCCCAAGCCGCTGCGGAAGTCATCCCGTGTCTCTGAAGATTTATGTCCTAAAGAGACTATTCCATGCGGTCCCGCTGATTCTTTGCGTGATCGTGTTCAATTTCATCCTTATCCACGTGGCTCCGGGGGATCCCGTTCAAAGCCTCGTCGGAGAATTCCCGGCGCCCGAGGCCTATGTGGCCGAAGTACGCAAGGCCTTCGGTCTGGACAAGCCACTGCTCGTACAGCTTCTTCTCTACATCCGAAACGTCGCGTCGGGGGACCTGGGGTTCTCATTTTACTACAGGCAACCCGTGCTTCACGTGATCCTGGAAAGGATCCCGGCGACTCTGCAACTCATGATACCGGCGCTCCTCTTCTCAGCCATTGTGGGGGTTTTGCTTGGCATTCTATCATCACGAAAACCTTACTCCCTTCTGGACAACACGATAAGCACCGCTGCGCTTGTCGGGTACTGCGTTCCCGCTTTCTGGCTGGGGCAGATGTTGATGCTGGTGTTTTCCATTAAACTCGGGTGGTTACCCGCGCAAGGGTTGGGAACCCTAGGGTTGGAATTGACAGGACTTGCGGCCCTGGGCGACCGATTGTCGCACTTGCTTCTTCCCGTACTCGCTTTATCCATACGCCACGTAGCCATCAACGCGAGAATGATGCGAGGGAGCATGTTGGAGGTCTCCTATGAAGACTTCATTACGCTGGCACGCTCCAAAGGTTTAGAGGAAAAGAAAATTATCATTCGGCATATGCTCCCCAATGCGCTCCTCCCCGTGGTCACCATCATAGGACTCGATGTTGGTTTCCTCTTCACCGGTTCTGTTCTCGTGGAAACGGTGTTCGGTTGGCCTGGTATCGGACGGCTCATGTATGAATCAATCGTGAAGCGGGATTATCCGGTCTTAATGGGAAACTTCCTCATAACGACGATCCTCGTAGTCATTGTCAATCTGATTGTTGATTTGATTTATGTTTGGCTAGACCCCCGGGTGAAATACACCAAATGAACAAGGCTGAGGTTCCGCGCCGGGGATTCGACGGTCTAAAACGGGACTGAAAGGTGATGTTCAAACAGCTTTGGCGACAGTTCAGGAAAAACCGTGCGGCTGAAATCAGTCTGTATCTGATTCTTTTATTCGTTATAGCCGCTATTTTTGCCCCGCAGCTATCCCCAAGGGATCCATTCGCGATGGGAGACCACGTTCTGTTGCAGCCCCAGTGGAAATACTTAATGGGAACAGATGATCTCGGAAGAGACACGTTAAGCCGTGTCCTGCACGGGGCCAGAGTGCCACTTATCGTGGGGTTCTTGGCGGCGGCCACCTCCCTGATTTTCGGCACGATCATTGGCGCATTTTCCGGATACTTTGGCGGCTTTGTTGATAATGTTCTAATGCGCGCGACTGAATACGTGCTTGTGATTCCCCGTTTTTTTCTCGCTCTGCTGATCATCGCCATGCTCGGGGCGGGCATCACCAAAATCATCTTGGTGATAGGTTTCCTGGGGTGGCCTGAAGTTGCGCGAGTCGTGCGGGCTCAATTTTTAACCTTCCGGGAAAGAGAATTCGTTTTGGCAGCCCGAGCCATCGGTCTCAAGCATATCAAGATTATCTTCAAGGAGATCCTCCCCAACGCAATCCCTCCGGCTATCGTCGTTGGCTCTTTTCTGGTGGCTCGCGCCATTCTTCTGGAGGCCGGATTGAGCTTCCTCGGTCTCGGTGACCCCAATTTGATTAGTTGGGGGTCTTTGCTGAGCGAGGCCCAGGATCGGATCTATAGCTCCATGTGGCTCGCGATTTTTCCCGGTTTGGCGATATCTTTACTGGTCCTTTGCATTAACCTTTTCGGCGATG
>JBFJTQ010000604.1:0-2936 GCA_041625275.1 Binatia bacterium
GGAAGGCGGTGTGGCTTGGCTTCTGCTGTTGCTCGAGCGGCTGCACGCATCCCACGAGACCCATTTCCAATATATCCCGCCGACGGAATTCGGTGTTCGGGAGGAGGATGAACCGAGCGACTACGTCAAGAGACTGATCGAAGACCGCCGCATCTACCTCGGCATCGAAACCGAAGAATTGACCTTGCCCTTTGCGATTAAGACCGTCGGAAACTTTCCCTTTCTGTACTCCTCCGATTTTCCCCATGAAGTCACCAACGAAAGCTGCAAGCATGACATCGGCGAGCTGTTGGAGAGCCATGAAATCGCCGACGACGACAAAGCCGCCATGCTCTGGCGCAACGCTGAAACGTTTTACAAACTACCCCTTTAACCGAACAATCGCGGCCTGGCTTTCACTATTGGAACGACTGGAACTCGCTCCAATGGTTTGACCAGTTACGTTTGAACGCCTGATTTAAACCTTGGTCGATACTCCGTAGAGCTCGCACATCGGCATCGAGCATTACTTAGACACCACGGATTAACGGTATGAACTGTTGGATTCGTGCGCTCCGAATTAGGCTAGTCAAAGAATTATCTCGAAACCAAAGGCTAGCGGAAGAGAGCCGGTCAACGCCTATGAAGCAGAAAGTAAAGTTTTGAGCGGATCGGGGACCCAGCCGACGTTACCTGCGTGCAACATAAGGAAAATTTTCAAGACCGGCAAAAGACACCGGTGGAATAAGGATAAGAGCCGTCGCTCGTAATCATCCGACGTGCTCGCGAGAAGGGGAAAAGCTGAGGGAGATGACAGTGAAAAGCTAGTCCAGGTCTAAAGCAAATCTGATTGCGTTGTCGATTTTTTGGATTTTCTCCGGTGATAGGGACGTAATTCGTTGTTTAAGAAGGGACTTGGGCAACGTGGTAATATCGTCCAGGTTCACGACGCACCGGGTAGGCATCGCATCGCTTTGATCCAGAAGAACCTCAACTGGAATATTCCGAATCGTGCGCGTTACCGGCGCAACGGTGACGGCGGCTCGAACGCGGTAGGCCGAATCCCGGCTCAAAAGCACAGCCGGCCGGCCGGCGGCGGCATGTCAACCCACCAAACCTCGCCGCGCTTCATTTACCACTTTTCTTTGGGCAATCTTTTGGAAAGTAGTTTAACCGAAGCCTTAGCCCAGTCTAATGCTTCCGGTGTCTCTCGGTAGCCTTCCATGTATTTACGGTCCAGCTCTTTAGCCTCCAGGCTTTTTAAGCGCTGTTTGCAAGACTCCCGAATAAAAGTGGCGCGGCTCTCGGCAATCACACCTGCCGTCGCATCGATGCGCTCCAAGAGCTCGTCCTCAATAGGAACTTGTATAATTTTCTTTGCCTTTCTTTTACCCACAATGAATACCACAAATCTATGTGTTATGTTTACCACAATATTTTCGCGTATTCAAAACCCACTGGTGCTAAGCGATAACCACAAAAAATCAATAATCGCCGCGCTCGAAAATTACTCGCTGCTATGAGGGTTAGTACGACTCGGCCGGCCAGCTTAGCTCAGTGCGTGTTTATCTTTCCTCAAGAGTTACGCCCCTTAAAGTTGACACGAGATCATTTTATCGGATACTGTTCTGCCCAGCCAAACGCAAGAAATGTTCTGGAGATTCCTGCTCAAGCTTTCTAAGGTAAGAAGTAAGCGGATCTTCGGCGTCCCGAGTCAACGGCGGGCCGGGCTTCGGGAGCCCCTTGCACGGAGGATTAAATGAAGAAACCATATGCTGGAATCGTCGCTTTGGCCGCAGCGCTCTATGCCGGCGGCCCCGCGCTCGCGCAGCAGCCTTTGAAGATCGGTCTGATCATGCCCTACTCGGGCCAGTTCGCCGACGCGTCGCTGCAGATGGACAATGCCATCAAGCTTTACGGGCAGAAGAACGGCGACACGGTCGCCGGCCGCAAACTCGAATTCATCCGGCGGGACACTGGCGGCGCGCCCGACGTTGCCAAACGGCACGCTCAGGAGCTGGTGGTGCGCGACCGTATCGATATTCTCGCTGGCTTCGTGATCACGCCGGAGGCTCTTGCCGCTGCGGACGTATCCAATGAAGCAAAGAAATTCATGGTGGTGATGAATGCGGCGACCGCCATTATCACGACCAAATCGCCGTATATGGCGCGCACCTCTCTCACCCTGCCGCAAAACCTCGAGGTCTTCGGCACCTGGGCTTACAAGAACGGCGTAAGAAAAGCCTACACCCTGGTATCGGACTACGGCCCTGGCCTGGACGCGGAGAGCGCCTTTCAGCGCGCGTTCAAGGAGGCCGGCGGCCAGATCGTCGGCTCAGTGCGCATTCCGGTCGCCAATCCGGATTTCATTCCTTTCGTGCAGCGCGTAAAGGATTCCAACCCGGAGGCGATGTTCGTCTTTATTCCCGGCGGCGCCCAGCCGGCCGCGTTCGCCAAGGCGCTCCTCGATATCGGGATTGACGCGAAGAGGACCAAGGTTCTGGGCCAGGGAGAGATCAGCGAAGAAAACGCGCTGAAAGTCATGGGCGACGCCGGGCTCGGGATCATCACCGCGTTTCACTACGATTATAACCATAAGTCAAAGCTGAACGCCGATTTCGTCGGCGCCTACAAGGCGGCTTACGGGCGCAACCCCGATTTCTTTTCCGTCGGCGGTTGGGACGGCATGCACCTCATCTACGAAGCGCTCAAAAAGACCGGCGGGAAAACCGACGGCGAGTCGTTAATCGCCGCCGCCAAGGGAATGAATTGGGAAAGCCCGCGCGGACCCATCTCGATCGATCCCGAAACCCGCGACATTATCCAGACTATTTACATCCGCCGCGTGGAGAAAGTAGGCGGCCGGTTGCTCAATGTCGAGATTGACAAAATCGAGAACGTCAAAGACCCAGTAAAGGAGCGCATGAAAAAGTAGCGCGCTGTCGCCCGCCTTGCAC
>JBFJTQ010000605.1:0-2936 GCA_041625275.1 Binatia bacterium
ATGCCGAAGCGCCGGATTAGAAACCCCATAAGTGCGGTACCAATGACTATGGCGGCAGCCGAGACGAGATAAAACAGACTAATTTCTATGATCCAATGATATCGGCCCGGAACAAAAACCCAATAAACATTGATAAGATAAGCAACCAAGTTTGAGATTAGAAAAGCAACTCCATTTCCTTTCATCGAATTTCGTGACCGAGTATCATCGTCCAACTCCTGAATAGGTAGGTGCAAGAGTCTTACGAACCAATCATCCGCCTGCAAGGCAAAAAAGATTTTCCATGCTACAAGATGGAAAACTGTGATGTGGGTTAAGGTGGCTATGCATCCACTAATTGCATACTTTACAAATTGAATAATATTGCCCGCGTCGTTAGCTAATATTTGATGGATCATATACAGTTGGATATCCCTAAGTCTTCGAATCCCTCAGGATGTGCTTGTCCCGACTAATTTTCTCTTTCCAGAGGCTCAAAGTCCTCAGGGCACAGTGGATTTACTTCAACAACCTTAGATTGTATCGCCCGTCAAGCACAAGGACTCTCCCATCATACCAGCGCGATTCATAAGTAAATAAAATCATCCGACACTCCCGCGGCCGCAGGAGTTGCGTCTGTCCCAAAGTTTGACTTCATCTTCTGGTCTGCGATAGCCTTTGGATATAAAAGAACGGCTAGTCGACAGGACAGGTATGCGCCTTGGGTCGATGGGGATGATTCTTTGAAGCAAGGAGGTTTAGAATGGATGTTGTCACATTGGTGATCGCTGTACTCGCCTTGGTGATTGCAGTCATTGCGTTTCAACGGACCGGTGGCATCAAGGACCTCAAGCGGCAGGTTGAAGTCCTCAGTTCAAAATCTGAGGGGGTCCGGGATCGAACCGCAGATATTCTTGAACGGGTTGAGCGGTTTATTCGGGGTAAAGAGAGACCCTCCCAAGGGAACGAGAAAGAAAACGAGTCGGGCGAGCCACCGAGGCGTGATTTGCCGTGAGGTTCGGGGGCGCCATTTTGATTTTTGTCGCGGGTATCGCGCTTGGAACAGGCGGGGCGATTTACGGCCCGGAGCTGGCTGCGCCTTACCTGCCCGAGGCCCTTCAAAGGAAAATTCCCAGTCTTGAGGGGACAGTGGTCATGGAAAAGCGCGACGGGGATCGGCTTCTTTTAGCGATCCAGACACAGGAAGGCTCTATCCTTGCCACGTTCAAAGAGAAAGTGGCGGAGACTGAACTTCTAATTTCAGAAGGTGATTCGATCACATTAGTCCTTGGGCAGTACAAGCCGTTTGTAGAGGACCCGGTGATTGCCCGGGTGAGGAAAACGGAATCCGGTCAGCAACGCGGTGACGTGACTCCGCCTTTACCGCAGGAGAAGGAGCAGCACCCGCAGTAATACATGGAGCCAAAACGCCTACAGGCACTGCCTGGGAGCTCCGGAAATCGTTTCCACCGTGCTCGTTCACTAAAAATCCAAGTGGAGCCCCGGTCCGAAATATTCGATCTTACGGTCAAAAAACTGGCCATTGGGAGAATGTCCTTTATAGTATTCGAGCAGGAGACTAATTTTTCGCATAAGGCTCATAGGCCTTTCGAATTGTATCCCGCCCCGAAGTGAAATTTCCGTGCTCCACCTGTTTTCTTTTCTGTTTTGGAGATCCAGAGCGGTGACGAGGCGGGTTGAGTCGTCCCAGAATCTCCATGGAGTTTGTAGTTCTATTCCGCCTTGCGTCGACCAGGG
The DNA here is from genome assembly GCA_041625275.1 of Binatia bacterium. Taxonomy (GTDB): domain Bacteria; phylum Desulfobacterota; class Binatia; order UBA9968; family UBA9968; genus JBFJNS01. The sequence continues at coordinate 1,738 of JBFJTQ010000605.1, forward strand.
TTTGAGATCAGATGGATCGACCTGAAATAGGTAACCGCCGCCGCCATAGAAGCGCAGCCAATCAAAAGGCCTGTAAGACAACTTGACGTCCACGCCTTCGAAACTGAGATTAATCCGGTCGATTCGGTTGCGCAAAAGGAATTCGTCGCCAAGATGCGAGCTCTGATGGAAAATTCGAAAGATGGTCGACAAACCATTCGCCCGGTAGCTCCCCTGCAGTGCGACGAAAAAGTCCGTATTGACCAGATCCGACGATGGCGCGCTCAAATCGAAAATCGAAAATACTCCTGCCTGAAAGCCGATTTCCCCTAGCCCTCCGGCGGCACCGCGGGTTCGGTAGAGAGCGATGCTTTCACCAAATGTCGCGGCGCCCACATGCCTCGCCTCGCTCGGAAAATATCGGTAGCCCATCGAAAAGCGCGGCCAGCGAGGATCGGCGATGAGCGGCTCAAAGAGCTTGCCGCGTGGAAGAAAGCCCAGTTCGTAATCCAGTTTGGTGGAGCTTTGTACGCCGGGCTGTGTCCCGGCTCGTTGCGAGTCCGATGAGGCCACCACAGCTCCGCGGCCATCGGCGATTTCCACCATTTTGACTCCGTGAATGGACAAGAACACGGCGATCACCTTATCGTGATCCGTGTCTCTCAGCTCGCTGGAAGTCACCCGCACCGCACCGTCAGCGACGCTCAGCGAGAAATCCTTAATGCGGAACTCCCTCTCCAGCACCGCAGAAGCGTAGCCGCGAACGAAATTATCGCTTGTGGCTGCTTGCAGCGAAAAGGGAACGCACAGGAGCAGCGTCGCCAGAGCCTTCAATATGGTTGCCGTGTTTCTCTGTTCCATTCTTTTTCTCCTCATACAACCGCTCCTATTCATGAGCGGTCCATTCTTCCTTAGCCAGTCTGTTTCAGCGGAGGTTCTGGGTTCCGTCATTCGGGAATGACGCCCAGAGATTGTCACTCTCGCAACGAACGGCCGGCGCTCCGGTCTCATCATCGTGATAACGCTGCTCGAAGAGTGGTGAATCAAACTCGTTGTCAATCAGATGATTGAGTGTGTATTGAAACGTGCCGAAGTGTTTCTGGGTGGACGGGGCTATGGAAATGAGCTTGGTCTGCTCGCGGGAGTATTCGCTACATCGCGCCATCGCCTCCCCGCCTCACCGTAATTTCCTGCCGCCTTAAGAACAAGCACGGACCCAG
>JBFJTQ010000606.1:0-2931 GCA_041625275.1 Binatia bacterium
CCGATCGCCTCCTCGACAAGCTTCGGGAAGAAGTGACCCGCCGTGGCCCGTCCGGTGGCGGCGCACCTTGCCGGGGTCGTTGCCTTGATCATATCGTCGAGGGACTTGTACGGAGTGTCCTGTCGCGAAAACAGCACCTGGCTGATCGGCTCCGGAGAACCGATCCAGACGAACTTCGACCATTCGAATTTAACTTCCTGCTGACCCGTGAGCTGATCGATGTAGAGCGAAGGCTGAAACATGCCCAGCGTCAGCCCGTCGGGTTTGGCTACGTTGAAGATATGATTGGCGGAAATCATCGTGCCGGCGCCCGGCATATTCTGCACGACTACGTCAGGGTTTCCGGGGATATGCTTGCCGTAGTGCTGGGCCATGAAACGCGCCCACAGGTCCTGTGCCCCTCCCGCCGAGCTTCCCACGATCAGCCTGATGGATTTGCCCTGATAAAATGGCGTCTGGGCCGCTGCGCTGGCGACGAAAACGAGAAAATTAAGAACCAGCGTGGTGAAAACGCTGCGCGTGGCAATGGACCTCAAACGCTTCGAAATAGAATCCATAGATTCCTCCTGATAAATGTTTAATTTGATGCTCACCGAGTGTCCCTTCGATCTACGACCTTAGTCTGATGTTCCGCCATGACATTATTAGGAACCACTCTCACCCGGGTAGCCGCGCTCTCGGATTTTTCACGTCTCTTAGACGTTGCAATTCAATCAAGCATGCAAGGCGGTCGATGATTACTGTCCTCCGAGGTAGGGAATTGGCAATCGAATAATCGCTGGATCGGCCAATTCATGGTTCACGTTATTCTGAAACAAGAAGACCGGCTTCCCGCAGCGGAGAAAGCCGGCCTGTCATAAACCCATTTTCTGGAGCCGTATGCTCTGCAAAGCCGATGGCTTCCAGTGTGCCATAAAAAAGCCGATCTGCGGGTTTCCCCCGAGATCGGCTTGCAGCGCGACCGGTTGGTGTCAATGACGCATCAACCTTTCGTTTCTTCATTTTGGGTAGCGCGTAATATATGCAAAACCAATCTGAAGTCAATAAGCTTAAAGACGTAGCGGCTGAGACGAATTGAGGCGATTATTCGAAAGCTATTTCAGCAAGCACCCGCGGCAACGACGTATGTTTTGGCCGCGCAATGAGTCCGCAAGTCGTTTGACGCATTATCCGGGAGGGAGCTTATCAATCAATCGGCCATTGACGCGGACTTCGTAGCCTTGGATGCCCAACTCATAGCCACGCGACGGGTGATCGGACATGTCGAGCACCACGAGATCGAGAACGATGACGGTATCGCCCTTGGGCTCGACGGAGAAGGGTAGCTTGATGGGTGTGAGAACATTTTTCACCTGCGATTGACGCCGGTTTTTTTTGAGGATGCCCTCTATCCCGTCGAGCTTGAGTTGAATCGCATCGAATTGTCCAGCGTCGATCACGCCCCTGAAGACGGCCACGGACTTCTCCCCGGTATACTTGGTCAAGTCGACGGTTGAATTCGAGGGAGGCAGTTCCCGCCAGCCTTTTCTCCAGAAGGCCAAGCCGGCCTTAGGGCTGATAGCGATTTTGCCGATTTTTATTATAAAACGAGAAAAATCTTCGATGGCCTCGCGGTGGTCTTTGACGCGAATTTCCAAAATCCCATCTTGCGCTCTTGCCGTGTTGAGGGCGCCGCCGAGGAGCAGCGCCAGCGCGGCGGCAAGGCAAAAATAATTCATCCTCAATCTGCCGGCAGGCCGCGTTGGGCAAGTGAGCGAAGGTCCCGTAACAGTTCCTTTTCGTGCCATTTGTCACCATAGTAATCGACCCGCCGCACTCCTTGGCGGTCGATGAGCGCCGTCAGCGCCGTATGCTGAATATGACCGTCGCTCCTCTTGCGCACGTGGACGCCGAAAGTTTTCCATACTTTTTCAAGCGCATTTTTCGATCCCGTAAGAAACAACCAGTTTGATTCACTCGGTTTGAAAAGCTCGGCGTAGGACCTGAGCTGTGTCGATGAATCGTTTTCCGGGTCAGTAGTAATAGTCAGGAGAAAATAGTCGCTGAGATTACTGTCGTCCCCCTGTCCAAGGGTGCGCTGGATGGACGCGAATTTTGCCGTGAACAACGGGCAGACGTCGGGACACTTTGTGTAGACAAATGTTACGGCCAGTATTTTTCCCCGCGCATCGGCGAGCTGGAACCGTCTCCCGTTCTGATCGGTTAGGGTAAAATTCTTAACTGGCTTTTCGACGACGCGGCGACCGATCTCGCCTGGCTTCGGCGGAATCGGGAAATGAGCCAAAGCCGAGGCGCTAGTAATCGTAACAAGCGCGACTGAAGCCGCCAGAGCGCAGCTATGGCTCGATTTTAAACTCATAGGTAATATTGAATTCACGGGCGCTTTCTGGCAGATCGCTGCGCACTAGGTACGTGGTCGAGTATTCCGTCTCTTGTCCCGCCGTAAGATTGACCGGCAGCAGCAGCGCGCATTCGATGATATCGAGATATTCGGCCAGCTCCGCCGGCTCGACTTTGTGTATGATGCGGGTTCGCAGGGGTTTCTCGGAGCGGTTTTTGACCCGGTAGCTGATGCGGAAGGGGTCGCTAAATTTGACCAAGGCTCGGCGTGGAATCGGTTCGGCTTCAATTAGACCGTTTGGCGGGACCACGGAAGCAAAGCCAACGCGCAAAGCCGCGTCCCAATCCAAGGCGAGCCGCCAAGTGTTTTGCTCCCGGACGAGCGTGAATTCTTCTTCCCCCTTGATCATTTTCATTGTTTTGTTGCGCTCTTGCCGATGGATGACAGCAAGAATCTCTCGCTGTTCCGCCGCCGACAGCGAATTGAGCTTTTCTTCATCCCAGTCCAACATCAGCGGCGCCAGGCTGCCGGCGTCGGGAAGTTTCAGCGATACTCTGACCTTGACGCGGTCACCCGCCGGTGTTATCTGA
>JBFJTQ010000607.1:0-2928 GCA_041625275.1 Binatia bacterium
CGGGCCGCCAGGTACGGCGACGCGTGGTTCCCCTACTTCGTCCGGATCACGCCCAAAGAATTGCGCGCGCGTTTCGACAACGTGCGAGCCGAAGCCCGCAAGGCCGGACGGGACCCGGAACAGATTGCTTTGGCTTGCTGTTTGCCCGTCGAGCTGATGCCGAGCGACGGTCCGCAGGAAGAGGATTATCTCAAAGGTAGTATCGGCCAGGTCACCGAGGCCCTGAGAAAATTCATCGACGTCGGCGTCGTTCACATCGGTCTTCAGTTCATGATGCCGCACTTCCCCGAACGCCAGGAGCACATCGAACTCTTTGCCAAGGAGGCGCTGCCGGCACTGCGCACTTGAGCGTTATCCCCCTGTTCAAAGACCGTTTGCAAATCCTCTCCACTCAATAGACATAGTAATTTTGTGAACCCGCCAGCTCGCCCTCTTCCTCCAGCCGGGCGCGTTACTGCGCTGTTATGCTGCGCCCATGTAGTCAGCATGACCGGATTCGGTACCTTTCCCGCGCTGATGCCGGTGCTGATCGCTTCGTGGGGAATCACAAACGCCGAAGCCGGCGCCATCAGCGGCATGTATTTCGCCGGCTACATGGTTGCCGTGCCGCTGCTCACGGGCATGACCGACCGGGTGGATGGGCGTCGCATCTATCTTTTTGCCTGTGTCATATCGACCATGGCTGCACTTGGTTTCGCTTCTCTGGCCAACGGGTTTTGGTCGGCGCTGTTTCTCCAAGGACTCGCTGGCGCCGGCCTCGCCGGGACTTACATGCCGGGTCTGAAAATCCTTTCCGATCACATCGAGGGCCCACGCCAAAGCCGCTGGGTCGGAGTCTACACGGCGACCTTCGGCATCGGAGCCGCTTTGTCGTTATGGATGGCCGGTACCATAGCCACAGCCGCCGGATGGCGGTGGGCGTTCACGGCAGCAGGCGTGGGGCCGCTGATTGCCGGCCTGCTCGTATTTCTGCCGCTACCGCCGACTCGTGTCCATACCGCAACCCCGGCGACCGTGGCGCTGCCCGACTTCCGGTCGGTCTTTCGCAACCCAACGGCAACCAGTTACATCCTTGCGTATACGGCGCACTGCTGGGAGTTGTTCGGCTTCCGTTCATGGATCGTTGCCTTTTTCGCCTTCGCAGCTGCAATCCGCGCCACGGCCGAACCGATGCTGGCGAATGCCGCGACCCTGGCCGCCGTGATCAATCTAATAGGCCCTTCTGCCAGTATCGTCGGTAACGAGATTGCCGCTCGGTTCGGCCGGCAAAGAGTTGTCCTAGCCAATATGGCTATGTCCGCCGCCCTTGCCTGTGTCGTCGGTTTCAGCGCCCCATTGCCTGGCGGGATCGTCTTCGCGCTTGCCTGCCTGCACTTTCTCGCCATCATGGGGGATTCCGCCGCGCTAACGGCGGGACTGGTCGGCGCGGCCCCCCCGCACCAGCGCGGCGCAGCCATGGCAGTGCATTCATTTCTGGGCTTTGGTGCAGGCTTTGTGGCCCCCGTCGTTTTTGGTCTCGTTCTCGATTTCGCCGGAGGGAACCGCAGCGTTTTCGCCTGGGGACTCGCCTTTGCCAGCCTTGGCAGCGGTTGTGTATTACCCCTCACCTTTTATCGATACCGCAAAGTTAGACCGAGTCATCGTCCATAACGCCGACAGCGCCGCGCTGGCTTTTGCCGGGGTTGCCCACTTAAAGTGGAGCTTTAGGCCTGAGCGAGATGTGAACCGGAAAAACAAAGGCAGAGCACCTTAGGAGCCTCGAAGCCCTTTTCATCAATTGGCACGTTTTGCCCCTACCTGTCGGCTGCCAGGTGTCAATACTAATTTTTCTTCCGGAACACTGATCGCCGATGGCTGATAGCTATCCCTTAGTTACTACGAAAGCTCGTATCTCGGTTGAATTTGAACTGCGGAAGCTGGTTTTAGACCCGCAGCTTTCCTTTTCTCGACCGCGTACGATGTTTGCACCGCTTTTATTTATCCGATACTCTCTGCGCTCAAATCCAATAGATGGGTGGAGTCGGGAGCGCCCCGGGCCCGCTCTCGACTGGAGCCAATAGTGACCACAACGGACCGCGCCGTCGGTGAAAACAGCACAGCCGCGCCAAGCAAGAAAATCGCCTTCGTCGCGCTGCGAGATCGCGACTTTCGCCTTTTCTTCGTTACCACGATGCTGGCGATGATGGCCGACAACATCGAACATGTGGTCAGCTATTGGTTGCTCTTCCAGAAGTTCCACTCTCCGGTGCTGGCGGGTTTTGCCGACATCAGTCACTGGACTCCCTTTCTGCTGCTGTCCGTGTATTTCGGTGGCGTCGCCGACCGCTATGACTGCCGGAAGGTCATTCAAGTGGCCCAAATCATGTTTATGGGCGTTTCGGCGGCGTGGGCGATTCTTTTTTACACCGGTACGATTCAGGTTTGGCATGCGTCGGTTCTGCTCGTGATTCATGGCATTGCGGGCGTCTTGTGGACTCCCGCCGAACAGCTCATGATCCATGACATCGTCGGCACCGAGAGGATCGAGAGCGCGGTGCGCCTCAACGCCACCAGCAGGCAGTTGGGGATACTTCTGGGTCCAGCGGTCGGCGCCGGGTTGATGCTGCTGCTCGGGCCGCCTCTCGGACTTCTCGCCAACGTGCTGATCTACCTGCCATTTACGATCTGGCTATCTATGGTTCCGTACACCGGCCATCTGCGCGAAGGACAACCGCCCAAACGCGCCATTACTTGGAAGGATGCAATAAACGTGATCCGCGAGGTCGCCGACAATCGTCCGATTATCGCCATGGTCATTCTGGGCGGCAGCGCCTCCCTCTTCGTAGGAAGCGCGTTTCACACGCAGATGCCCGAGTTCGCTCATGACCTGGGCGCGGGCAAGGCCGATTTCGCTTACAGCGCGTTGCTGACGGCCAGCGCGGGAGGGGC
>JBFJTQ010000608.1:0-2928 GCA_041625275.1 Binatia bacterium
GGCGCTTATTGGGATTGACAAGACGGCGCAATGTTATCGCTGCTTCGATGCGTCGAAGGTTTTCGCCGTTAATTTTTTGAGCGAGGAACAAGAGGAGATTTCGCGCCGCTTTGCGACGAAGGGCATCGATAAATTCGCCGGCCTAGAGTGGTCTGAGGAAAGCAGCGGGGCGGCGATTCTCCCTGGCGTCATCGGGTATGTCGAATGCCGGGTCGAGAAAATTTATGATGGCGGCGACCATGCTATTATCGTCGGTGAGATCGTGAACGCCCACGCTGGCGGGGGTCGGCCGCTGCTCTTTTTCCAGGGGAAGTACGAGCGGCTGCCGGCGCCGTAAGGCTCCCTCGGTTAGAGGTTTATACTCCCCGGCGATGTGACGACAGTATGTCGATGGAGGAGCGAACAAAGGAGACCGTATTAGAGATTCCGCCTTCGAAGTGTGCCATGCGGAACCCACTTCGACCATGCCAACCAGAACGCTTGATCCTTGAAACCTAATTTGATCTTCCCCGGGCGAGCCTGTCGCCAACGCTTTATTAGTCAGCGCGCCCCGCGCATTCTCTGTCCCGTTGCCACAGCGCTTCAAACAACTTGACGGAACCCGGCGCAAAACCGGCATAGTGATTGGTGAAGAACGCATAACAGGGTATCCCTCTGTCGGTGATCTTTTTTAGCTCCTCGGCCCAAAGCTGCATCTCCCCGCTCTTGTCCTCGACGAGTTGATTCCATTTCTGGGTTTTTCCCTCGATTCCTTTTCGGTCGCCGATGAAGCGGGCGTAACAAAAATCGCTGGTAACGATATCCAAGGCCTTGGCAAGGGTGACTACGCGGCGCATCCAGGCCTGCGCCACCAACGCAAAGGCCTCGGAGTGGTCTCTTAGGCGCTCGAGAAAGTCCCAGGTGATCCAGTTCTTGTTGCGCAGTTCTACGGCAAACTTGAACTCTCTCGGTAGAGTTTTAAGGAAAGGGCGGAGGAGCTTCTCGAATTGATCGCGCGAGGCAAAGGCATTCCTATTGAAATAGGGGAACTGGAGCAGCATAGGGCCCAAACGGTCTTCCAGGAGGCTCATGGTACTGAGAAAACGCGTGAGTTCCTGCTGGCAATCCCGCAGCACTCTCTGGTGGGTGATCACGCTGGGAACCTTTGCCGCGAAGATGAATCCTGGCGGGGTCTTTTCCTTCCAGGCGTTCACTGTGGAGGTGGCAGGAATGCTATAAAACGTGGAGTCGATTTCAACCGCGCGAAAGCGGCTGGCGTAATATTGTATCCACTGGGCTGGCTTCAGATGCGGGGGATAGAACGTTCCCAGCCAGTCTTGGCTCGACCAGCTCGAAGTTCCCAGATAGAGATGAGGCGGCAGCGCCATCATCAACCTTTGACCACATCTCCTGAGCGCGGTCAACGAGGCGAATTAAGGCGCGCCGGCCATTGATTTCCTTGACTTTTCCCCGGCATCCGTTTACTTTTTAAAAACATTCTTGTTTTCATTTTGGCGGGGTGGTCATGGAGGCATACAACAGCAAGTCGGCAAGCCGAATCGTCGGTGTCTCGCTGCGTCAAATCCAGTATTGGGACGAACAGGGATTTATTCGGCCATCGGTCAAACTGGCGCAGGGACGTGGGACCAAACGGTTATATTCCTTTCAAGATCTGATCTGCTTGAAGGTCATGAAAGATCTGACGAGTCGCGGATTCGGCCTGCAGAAAATCAGGCGCTGGTTGCGGCCCCTGCGGCAATATTCCGGTACCCCGGCGTCCTTAGCATCACTGAAGTATCTCACGGATGGCGAAAAACTCTTCGTGATTACGAGCGATCGGGACAAAATCCTTGATGCCATGAACCGCCAGTTCGTCCTTTCCCTTGGAATTGGCAATCTAGTGCGAGAACTCAACACTGAGGTCAAGCGTGTAGAAAAGCTTCCGGCAAGAGCACGAACGCGCGGATTGCGACGCGATGTGCCAAAAAATAGGGGAACTGCGTAGCGCCCGATGGAGCCGAGCAAGATCACACCGATGATGCAGCAGTACCTTCGGATCAAGGAGCAGTACCGGGATGCGATTCTGTTTTTCCGGCTCGGCGACTTCTACGAGATGTTCTTCGAGGACGCAGAAACCGCGGCGCGAATTCTCGATATCGCTTTGACTTCACGCAACAAAAACGAAGATACTGCGGTGCCCCTCTGCGGCGTACCCTATCACGCCGCCGAATCCTACATCCAGAAGTTGCTCGATGCCGGACACCGGGTCGCCGTATGCGAGCAGGTCGAGGATCCGAAGAGCGCACGCGGCGTGGTGCAGCGCGAAGTTGTGCGTGTCATTACTCCCGGCACGGTGACCTCGGCGCAGGCGCTCGACGCTCGCGCCAATAATTTCTTGCTGGCCATTTGCCGAGAGGGTGACAGTTTCGGGCTGGCCAGCGCCGATATCACCACCGGAGAGTTTCACTTTACACAGATGGCCGAAGGCCAATCATTGATCGATGAGATCGGTCGCATCCGCCCTAGCGAGATCCTGGTGGCGCAAAACGACCGTAAAATGGCCCTGGCGCTGCAAAAGGAATTCGCGGCGGCCCATGTGACTCCCGTATCCGAGGAGTTCTTTTCCGATATGGCCGCGAGCAAAATTTCGTCCATCGAAGCGCCGGAGGGGTTGACGGCGCAGCATTGGACCCAGGGCATCAAGGCCGCTTCGGCCATCCTAGCTTATCTGGAGTCCACTGCGGCAGAGTCGCTCTCTGCCGTTCGCAGCCTGGAACCTTACGTCGCTTCCAACTACCTCGTCCTCGACGAAGCGACAGGCGTCAACCTGGAACTGATTTCGAGCTACCAGGGGCAGCGCAAAGGGTCGCTGCTTGCCATCCTGGATCGAACCGAAACTCCCATGGGCGCACGCCGGTTGCGTCAGTGGCTGTTGTATCCTTTGCTCGA
>JBFJTQ010000609.1:0-2925 GCA_041625275.1 Binatia bacterium
GCAAGTCTCCACGGCCCCAGGATTCGCTAAGGTGCCAATAGGCCACGCTGGCAACGCCGAAGCCAACCAGCGGCCCGAACAACCAATTGCCCAGCCGCGGCTCAATCCGCTCCGAGATGATAATGGCGAAAAGGGCTGTGAATGTAACGGCGATCGGCAGGCGGTCCCATACCAAAGTGCTGTTGTTGGGTTCCCAGTGGTAGTAACCCGACCCGATTCCGGTGAGTCCAATCGCGCCAAAGAGACAAAGATACATCCATCGTTCCGACAGCTCCTTAATGCTCTCCCTTGACTCGGCGGATAGAACCCACCAGATTCCCCAACCGCCTACGAACAAAAACGGCACATTGGAGATGACGTTCCAAAAGTTGGGAATGCCAACTAAAGGACGCTTATCGGCGAAATCGTGGTACCACTGCGGCTGAGCCAAAGGGGGTATGACCCAAAAGCCGGCAACTCCAATGACGGCCAGAGCGATCAGGACGGGGATAATGGATAAGCGCATATTTTGGCAGTCTTGTAATCCGGCGGGGAGAATGAGAAAGTGCTAAAATTGCCGAGCCAGAGTCTTTTGATGCATGTAGTTGCCAAAGCATTCATCCCGGTCTGCAGCAAAAGTAACACGGTCTGGCACGCCAAGAAAGGGAAACGCGCCGCCGGCATAATTGTGAGCGGCACGGTTCTGGTTTAACCGGTGTAGATGCGATAACAGACACGAATCGAGTCGTAAAGCGGGAGAGAATGAAGCAGCGACCACGTCAAACTCACCGTGAATACCTCCGGGAGCTACGGCCCCATGTGAACACCACCAGCATACTGTTGGGGGTAGGAATTCTCGTGGGGTTTCTGCTAGGGGGCTATTTTACCTTCCCGCGCGCTCAGGTCATGGAACCTCTTGGGGGAGCGGTTCAGTTTGTGCTTGGACTTCCGAGATCACTCCTGGCTTTGGGTATCTTTGTCAATAACGGGCTAAAGACTTTTCTGGTGATCGTTTTGGGAGTCCTGTTCGGTGTGGTGCCCGTGATTTTCGTTCTGACCAACGGCCTCGCCATCGGTTTTCTCCTCCATCTATCCACACAATCCGCCGGTCTGATCGCTTCTCTTGTCGCCATTGTTCCTCACGGGGTGTTCGAATTACCCGGGGTGCTCTTGGGCGCCAGTATCGGTCTCATGGTGGGCAAAGGGACAATGAAGCGCCTATTCGGCAAATCCCAGGGCAGCTTGTCGCATGAACTCGGCCGAGGACTGCGATTTTTTTGGCAGGTTATCATTCCATTACTGCTCATCGGCGCTTTCGTGGAAGCCTTTATCACTTCGGCATTGATATCGATGTGAAGCCGCCCTATCGGGCGCCTTCATCGCGCAATGATATCTCTAAGACTCGGCGGGGACCGGTTTGCCCGGCGTTCGTTGGGCGCTCCCCTACCCTACGACATAACGCTGGAGGTCACGGCTGAATTCGAGCCCGAGTCCGGGCTTCGTCGGGACGATGAGTTCGCCGTTTACGGGAACAGGCACCTCTACGAACAGTCCGAATGACCATGGCATATATTCGACGGTAAGCCCGTTGGGAATCGCCGACACGAGATGGACGTGGATTTCAGGGAAAAGGTGACTCACGACGGGCAGATTGAAGGCTTCGGCCATGCCCGCAACCTTCATCCAATTGCCGATGCCACCGACCCGCAGGAGATCGATCATGACAATGTCCACTGAGTGAGCCTCGATCATATGGCGGAACGGCGTAATGCCGTAGAGACACTCTCCGCCGGCCAGGGGCGTGACCAAGGCATCGGCGACGCGCGCAAGCCCGGCGTAGTCGTCGTGCGCCGTGACATCTTCTAGCCAGTAAAGGTGCACATCCTCGATGCGGTGGCCGATGTCAATTGCCTGATTCACACTCCAGCGTTGGTTGATGTCGCACATGAGGTCCACGTCGGGACCGACGGCCTCGCGGATGAGGCGGGCGCGCTCCACCTCTTGCTGCGGTGTCGTGTCGCCCGGCAGCGCAAGCTGCATTTTCATTTGCCTGAAGCCCTTTTCGACCAGCACCGGCCCCGCTTTCACCACATGCTCTAGGGGATAGGTCCGCGACAACGCGCCGCTGGCATAGGTGGGGACACGCTCGCGCAAACCGCCCAGCAACGACCCCAGGGATTGGCCCAGCGCCTTGCCCTTGATGTCCCAGAGCGCGATGTCGATGGCCGAGAAAGCGAGCGTAAAGAGTCCGCCGTAACCGGCACTGCCGGCCGCGCGTCGCAGCTTGTGTCCGACGGCTTCTGTCCTGAGAGGATCATCTCCAATGATCATTTCGCAGAGTTGGTCCACGCCCTGTTTCAATGTAGCCGCCAGCGCACCGACGAAAAAGGCAAAACCGATCCCCTCGATGGCGCTGTCCGTCTCGACTTGGAGGACGACGAACTCGTGATACGGATGGTAAAAGGGAGGCCCTCCCGCAAGCGGTTCGTTTGCCGGAAGCCGCACGATTCGCGAACGAGTGCTTTTTATCTTCATGACAGCTTTTCTAGTAGCACTGACTTAAAGAATCAAGCTCGATTCGTTAACCCGGCGCCTTCTCTCTCCTGCGCTCTGATTCCGCATCCTATGGCATGACGGCGTTCATCAATGCTCCGATCAAGGGCTAGGCCGTTCAGGGGTGACACGAGTCCGCGCGGAATTGCCGCCGCCCGCGGCACCAGGCGGCGCCGTATCGAGCATTGGATATAGAGCCGAGTGCTTCAGGCCGGGATGTCTGCGCCCGTAACGCTCCGGAATATCCTGCGTCCAGTCGCTTGGAAGGACCAGCGAGAACAGCAACAGAAAGGCGAAGGCGGCGCGGCGCCAGAGCATGCCTGGCGATAGAGCACGGTGGCCCAGGGTTCCAGATAAGACTTCCACGGGTTCCATCCAGGAACTGTAGCCCAC
>JBFJTQ010000610.1:0-2921 GCA_041625275.1 Binatia bacterium
CACGATGACGCGCTCCGTGCCATTGACCATGAATGTTCCGTTCTTGGTCATGAGAGGGATTTCGCCAAAGTACACTTCCTGTTCTTTGACATTTTTGATGCTGCGAGCGCCGGTTTGCGGGTCCACGTCCCAAAGAACTAGTTGTACCGTCACTTTTAAAGGTGCCGCAAAGGTCATACCTCGCTGGTGGCACTCCTCCACGTCATATTTGGGCTCACCCAGGTTATAACTCACAAACTCCAAAGAAGCCGTCTCATTGAAGTCTTTGATTGGGAAAACCGATTTGAAGACTTCTTGTAGGCCGAGGTTTTCGCGCTGTGCGGGAGGAACGTCTTTTTGCAGAAACAGGTCGTAGGAGTTCTTTTGGATTTCAATCAAGTAAGGCAATTCAATAATTTTCTTGATCCTTCCAAAGCTACGGCGAAACCGTAAATTGTTGGCCACTTGAAATGCCATGCTTTCTCCTTTAGCGATCTAGCAAAAATAAAATGCGCCCAACACCCCGCGGGGTCGGACTCGTGCAAGTCAGGTTTACCATGCAACTACTTGATCTCGACTTTAGCTCCCTGCTCTTCGAGTTTTTTCTTGACAGCCTCCGCTTCGGCTTTAGCCACCCCCTCTTTGACAGTCTTAGGCGCGCCGTCCACGAGGTCCTTGGCCTCCTTGAGTCCGAGGCCCGTGAGCTCGCGCACAACCTTGATGACCTGGATCTTCTTCTCCCCAGCCTCCGCGAGAACAACATCGAACTCCGTTTTTTCCTCGACCGCCGCTGCCGGTCCCGCCGCGGCTGCCGCCACAGCCACAGGAGCCGCCGCGCTCACACCGAGTTCCTCCTCAAGCTCTTTGACGAGCGCCGCCGCATCCATGAGCGTCATGTTCTTTATAAAATCTTTGACTTGTTCCCTCGATACCTCTGCCATAAAAACCTTCCCCCTTTATGTTAATTCCGCACTGTAGCGATCGATCTTCGATTCATTGTTATCCTGCTCTCGCTTTGCCGGCAGCATCCAGCAACCGAACCAACCGTGAGGCGGGCTCTTGAATGAGCCGAACGAGATGCGATGCCGGTGCTTGCATGAGTGCCAGCAGTTTCGCTTGCAGTTCCGGCTTGCTGGGCATCTGCGCCAGCACCTTGACCTTTGCCGAGTCCATCAGCTGGCCTTCAAACATCCCGCCTTTGATCGTCAACTTCTCATTATCTTCGGCGAACTTGACGAGCGCTTTTGACAGTACAACCGGATCGTCGTACGCAAACACCCAACCGTTAGGACCTTCCAACATGCTCTCCAGAGAGCCGTACGCAGTATCCTTGAGAGCTCGACGCACCAACGTGTTTTTCATGACGTGATATTCACCCGACGCGGCCCTTATCTCGCGTCGAAGCCGCGTCATCTGAGCCACCGTAAGACCCCGATATTGGGTCATAATGGCAAGTTTGGCGGACTTAAATTTCTCTTGAACGGACGCAACCTTTTCTGCTTTTGCGCCATGACTCGCACGTACAACTTCCGACTCGGGCATGCTTAACTCCTACTTAACAACGCTGCGTTTACCAACAGAAATTCAGGGCAAAGAGACGCCCTCTAGGCCGCCATCACTCTAACCTGGGATAATTCAAGCTTAATACCCGGACCCATAGTACTGGAAACCGTCACTCCGCGAACGTAATTGCCTTTTGCGGAAGCTGGCTTGGCCCGCAGGATCGAGGTCAACACGGCCTTGGTATTACCGATTAATTGCTCGCCGGAAAAAGAGGCCTTACCGATGGGGACATGGACGTTTCCCGCCTTATCCACCCGAAACTCCAACTTTCCGGCCTTGATTTCCTTGACGGCCTTGGCAATGTCCAGTGTTACCGTGCCCGTTTTCGGATTGGGCATCAGACCCCTCGGACCCAAGATTTTTCCTATTCGGCCGACGGCCGCCATCATATCCGGAGTCGCCACCGCCTTATCGAAGTCAAACCAGCCTTCACTGATTTTCTTGATCAGCTCCTCGCCACCGACGAAGTCCGCCCCTGCCTCCTGTGCCTCTTTTTCCTTCTCGCCTTTGGCAAAGGCAAGCACCCGAATGGTCTTTCCCATCCCATATGGCAAGGTCACGGTCCCGCGCACGTTTTGATCTGCCTGACGGGGATCTACCCCTAAACGAATGGCGATCTCGATGGTCTCATCAAACTTCGCTCGCGCCGTTTCCCGCGCCAGTTTGAGTCCTTCCTCTAAGAGATAGCGTTGATTACGATCAACCTTGGCCAGCGCGTCCCGATACGATTTACCATTAGTGCTCATGTTATCCCTCGACTTCGACAGCTATGGGTTTGCATACCCTTCGATTCCGCTGTTTAGCCTCGACCCGCCCTCGAATCACCCCTCAACTTCCAACCCCAGGCTACGAGCCGTGCCCTCCACTGATTTTTCGGCCGCTGCCAGGTCTTTGGCGGTGAGATCCTTCAATTTGAGTTCCGCAATTTGCCGTACTTGATCGCGAGTCACTTTACCCACCGTCGTCTTGCCGGGCTCAGATGACCCCTTTTCTACACCTGCGGCTTTCTTCAGCAGCACAGAAGCTGGAGGCGTCTTGGTCACAAAAGTAAAGGAACGATCAGCATAAACAGTGATAATCACGGGAATGATCATTCCCTGCTGCGACTGCGTCGCTGCATTGAAAGCCTTACAGAACTCCATGATGTTCACGCCTCGTTGGCCTAAGGCAGGGCCAACGGGCGGGCTTGGATTCGCCTGTCCGGCAGGAATCTGCAGCTTAACTTCCCCAATAACTTTTTTGGCCATTTCTTTTGATCCTTGTTGACTTAGTTTCGTTCCACCTGAACAAACTCCAGCTCCACCGGAGTCGCGCGCCCGAAAATGCTGATCAGCACCCGCAGCTTGCCTTTGTCCGGACGAACTTCTTCGACCACTCCG
>JBFJTQ010000611.1:0-2916 GCA_041625275.1 Binatia bacterium
AGAACATTTTGCCCATCGTCGATGGTGCTCTTGACAAGGCGAAGATATCGCTGCAGGACCTCGATGGTATTGCCGTGACGCGCGGCCCTGGTCTTGTGGGGTCTTTGCTCGTGGGGCTTTCCGTGGTCAAGGGCATCGCTTTTCGTTGGGGGCTGCCGTTCGTCGGCGTTAACCATCTCGAAGCTCATCTGTTGGCAATTCAGCTTGAACATGAGGTCCCGTTTCCCTATGTGGCTCTGCTTGCTTCTGGTGGGCATACGCTTCTTTACTGCGTTCAGGCTGTCGGAAACTATGTCTATTTGGGAGGTACGCGGGACGATGCTGCCGGAGAGGCTTTTGACAAAGTCGCCAAGATGCTAGGTCTGGGTTATCCCGGTGGAAGAGTCATCGATCATCTGGCTAAGACCGGCAATCGCAGGGCGATTCGCTTTCCGCGTGCGCGTTTGAAGAAGGGGTCGTTCGATTTTAGTTTTAGCGGCATTAAGACTTCAGTCTGGCAATATCTCAAATCGGCAGGCGAGGAAGCTTGGAGAGAAAATCTGCCGGATATCGCCGCGAGTTTTCAAGAAGCCGTGGTCGACATGCTTGTTCATCCCACAACCCGGGTAGCGCAGGCTCGGGGTATCGGCTGTATCGTGCTTTCGGGCGGAGTTGCAGCCAACAGTCGCCTGCGTGAAAAGATGACGGAAGAAGCGCAGGCGATGAACCTGCAGGTTTACTTTCCGGCACCGAAATTCTGTACGGATAACGGCGCCATGATCGCTCTTACCGGTCATCACTGGCTCAGACGCGGGCACCGAGATGACTTTCGGCTCAATGCCGTCGCCGATTTGACTCTATAACCAAAGACTGCCGAAGCACCGAGGCCATGGTGTCCCTCTACCAAGAAGTGCGCACCGCGCTGCAGGACTCCGAATTCAAGCCAAAAAAACGACTGGGGCAGAACTTTCTAATTCATGAAGCCGTTATCGAAACCATTCTGCGTCTTCTCGATCTCTCATCCGATGACGACGTGGTCGAGATAGGCGCCGGTCTTGGCTTCTTGACTCGCCGCTTGGTCGAGAAAGTCGCCATCGTTTATGCCGTGGAGGTGGATGCCGCTCTGGTCCGGCGATTAACGCAAAGCGCGCTAGGATCGAATCCCGCTTTACGCCTGATCCACGGCGACATCCTCAAGATCCCGTTGGTGGATAGCCTGCCGCCGCAGAAAATCAAGCTGGTTGGAAACTTGCCCTACAGTATCTCAACTCCCTTGCTGTTCCGTATTTTCGATTGGCGCCAACATTTTTCGTCTTTGGTTTTGATGGTGCAGAAGGAAGTCGCCGACCGAATCGCCGGCGCGCCCGGGACAAAGGCTTATGGCACGCTATCAGTGTGGTGTCAGGTTCACGGGCGCATTGTCGAAAAAGTATCGGTATCCCCCGAGGCGTTCTACCCCCGACCTAACGTGCGCTCGACAATACTTAAGATCGAGCTGCATGCCGAGCCGCGCGTTGCGGCGGAGGACCTCCCGGTTTTTCACGCTCTCGTTCGCGCCGCTTTCGGACAGAGACGCAAGACCCTGGCCAATGCACTGGCGGCAGCATTCCGATTGGGCCGGGACGAGATCGAAACGAAGCTGCGCCATGAAGCCATTGATCCCAGGCGCCGTGGTGAAACCTTGGCTGTTGAAGAGTTCATTCGTCTGATGCACACGCTCAAGCACAGCCGGCTCGGCAAGTCCGAGGGTTGATCCAGCAAGCCATGCCCGAACTTCCCGAAGTCGAAACGACTTGCCGTAGCTTGCGCCCCTATTTGCAGAATCGTCGTATCGCTTGGGTAAAGGTCCTACAGCCGCGTTTGCGGCTGCCCGTAGACGCCGGCCTGCCGCAACGATTGCAAAATCAGACAATAACCCGCGTGGAGCGGCGCGCAAAATATATTTTGATTACCTTGAAAAGCGGGCTCATCTGGGCCTTCCATCTCGGTATGTCGGGAAAGTTGATCCACGCGAATGCCGACATGCCGCGCGTCAAGCACGACCATATCGTTGTTCGCCTCGATAATCAGCGCGAGTTGCGTTACCACGATCCGCGGCGTTTTGGATTATCCTTCGTTGTGTCCTGGGATGAACTATTGAAACTGCCCCAAATGGCCCGGCTTGGATTGGATCCATTCAATTCCCAGTTTGACGGTGATTACCTATACGCCTTTACGCGCCGTTCTAGGCGCAGGATCCGCGATCTTCTTCTGGACCAGCAAATTGTTGCGGGCATCGGTAATATCTACGCGAACGAGATCCTTTTTCGCGTCCGAGTCAGACCCACGAGGCGTTCTCGAACTTTACCCCGAGCGGCGGTTGACGCACTCGCCGGAACGACGCGAAGAGTTCTGCGCGAGGCGATCCGCTGGTGTGGCACGTCGTTTTCGGATTACCGCGATGCCGACGACAAGCATGGAGCGTTTCAAAATCACCTCCGCGTCTACGACCGAGAGGCGGAGACATGCCGGCAGTGTCGAACTTTGATTAAACGAGTCGCCTTGGGTAACCGGAGCGCATTTTACTGCCCGTCGTGCCAGAAATAAGAGGTTGACAAGTAGGATGGGTTGCCGCCTCTAGGCGAACAACCATGGACGGAAAGAATGGGCATTGACTTCAGCGAGGCAAGATCGCGCGCGGAGCCAGTCGCATCTCAATTCGTGCGTTCGCCGTCGGTTCCTTGGCGCCGGATGACATTCATGGCCAGCGAAATCATCGACCCCACGTCGGAGAGCGTTGCCGGAAGGATCAACGTGTTCCCTTTCTGAGCTAGCTTGCCGAACTCACCAAGGTAGTTTTCGGCAAGGCGCATCTGGACCGCGCGTTGCAGGATCACCCCAATCATCCTTTCGCAATTGAATGGCACCCGTTCCAGCTGAACCCCGAGATGCCGCGCG
>JBFJTQ010000612.1:0-2913 GCA_041625275.1 Binatia bacterium
GACATCCGCCAGCAGACGCGGGCCAAGGCGGCCGCCAAACCCAAGGCCAAGAAAAAAGCCCCGAAGAAAGCCGCCAAGAAAAGGAGCCGCCGATGAAGTTTAACCAGAGCGCCCAGATACCCGTCGCCCGGGAACCTCTCTGGGATTTCCTCATGGACGTACCCAAGGTGGCAAAGTCCCTTCCGGGGGTCGAGTCGGTAAGCAAGATTGACGATACGACCTACGAGGGCGCGCTAAAGGTCCGCGTCGGTCCGATATCGCTCAACCTGCAGGGTAAAATCATCGTCGAGGAGCAGGATCGCGACAATTGGCGCGCCACGCTGCGAGCCGAGGCCAAAGACAGGATGGCGGCCGGCGCCGTCAACGGGAAAACCCACATGATGCTGAAGGAACTCGGCGCAAATCAATCGGAACTCGTGGTCGAGACCGATGTGAATATTTTGGGCAAGATCGGCGAGTTTGGTCAGCCCATCATTCGCAAGAAGGCGGATTCTATGCTCAAAGAGTTCGTCGAAAACATCAAGAAACAGCTAACCGGGAAGTGATGTCCGCGGGTTTTGCGCGCCCCTGACATCTTCGTCGTCCTCAGCGGAATCCGCGGCCGAGGGTCTTCCGATGACCCGGTTGTAGCAATCTTCGGCCAATTTCTTCCGCCCCGCCGCCGTATCTTGATAGCGAAAACATTCGATCTTCGGCTGGATGGTGACCAGGACCTCGATACTTCCAATCCCCAGTAGCTTCCAGAAGTGTGTGATGAAATCCATGTCCCCGTACCAGCAGACCAGATCCCGAGTGGCAGCCGTCACGGGTTGTTCGTCAACACTCTTGTAAGCGATGGTCACCGGGACGATGATCGACCGATTGCGCAAAGGGGCCGCCAGCGGCGCGGTTTGAAAGGGTAACATTTGTTCACCGTTCGTGGAGGTTCCTTCGGGAAACAGCAGAATATTGGCTCCCTGGTTTAGCTTCGCTCTCATTTCATCGACGACGGAACTGACTTTGCCCTTTTGCTGGCGGTCGATGAAGATGGTGCCGCAAAGCGTCGTCCACTGGCCGATCACGGGCCAGCTTTTCACCTCTTTCTTCGACACGAATATGATGGGGAAAATGCTGCCGAGAACGATCCCATCCAAGTATCCGACATGGTTGGCAATAACGACATAGCCGCCCCGTTCCAATTGCCCCTCATCCCCCAGCACGATGACCTTGATATTGAGCACCATCCTCAACAACAACGTAAAATTGCGCGTTAATCTGCTGATGATCTTCCACCGGCCAGGAAGTCTGAGGACCGTCATCCAAACATGGACCAGCCCAATCAAGCCAAAGAAAAATGCCCAAATAGAAAGAAATGCGGTCAACCTAAGCCAACGCATCGTCCACCTTTGTCCCTTCGAGACCGAGGCGCCTGAGAAACTCAATCTGCAAGCTGCTGAAATCGAGCAGCAAGAAAATATCGGTCGTCCCGAACTCCTTGTCCAGCGCGGGAGGGCCACAAACCAACGCGCCCAGTCGCAAGTATCCTTTGATCAGGCTGGGCAACTTCTGAAACAGAGCTTGCTCGTCCTTGATCTTGACGTCATCCTGCAACCCCTCCAATCTGCACTCGGCCACGGGAGATACACGGTACTGTTCCGACGCATAGTAGCGGCTTTTGAGCAGGGAAAAAAGCGGGCTCACCTCATTGATGTCCGTGGTGTACAAGCTGCCGCAGCCAAAGAGAAACCTGACGCCGTGCTTTTTGACATGCTGGGCGATCGCATCCCACATAAGGGGTATCAAGGCTTTGTCGCGAAAATCCTTACGCGCACAGGACCGGCCCAACTCCAGCAATTCTCCATTGAGGTTCTTGATCTTCGTCAGATCGAACTCTCTCTCGGAATAAAAACCGATGTGTTTGCGCGCTTGCGCGCCGCGCAGCAGGCGGTATGTTCCCACCACGGCGCCCGTGTTGCGTTCGCACACGATCAAATGCTCGCAAAATGGATCGAAGGGATCGCTATCCAAGCCCCGCTCGTAAGAATCTTGGAGACCTTTATGCATCTCCAGGTTGAAGACTTCGAATCTCAACCTCTGCGCCTTTTCGATCTCGCCCGGATCAGTAGTGACTTTGATCTCGAACTCAGCCATTAGAGGAATAAGGTAACAGAACGGCGGTGTATTTGAAATCTGAGTGAACCCTGTCAGCTTTGGCAGCAGGGCAAAGGGTTGGAGCTCGGCAAGGGTTGAAATCAGCGATGACTCCGCTGCAGCTTCCGTTTCTACAAAAAAACCCGTTACGCTATGTTCAAGGGCGGCCGCATGAGCGCGACCCACACGACTCGTCCCCCGTTCGCAATTCGCACGCTCATCTTGTGGCCGTCTTGATTTTGTTTATGAAAGAAGATTACCCGGTCTGCGCGGGCGCGTTCAAGACTGTCTCAGCTTCCCGTCTAACTTCCGGAATGGCAAGGACAATAAAATTGGCCAACAGAATTGTCCCGGCGAGAAAATAAAAGGCTGCCACAACACCCCAACGATCCGCGATGAAACCACAGATCACGGGGGACAAAGAGCTTAGCAACGATTGGGAGGCCGAAAAGAAACTCACCATGCTCCCGCCCAATTCCTTTGGACCGAGATCCAAAACCCAGGCCCAGATGACGGGCCTAACCGCGTAGAGAAAAAAGCCCAGGAATGCGAGCGCTGTGACAAACAGCCAAGTCATTTGAAAATAGGCAAGAACGCAAAGGACAACGCTGGTCGAAGCCAAGCCGGCCGTGAGGACTCTCTTCCTTCCGCTGCGATCCGAAATAGTTCCGGCAATCGGCGTGCCGATCATGCCGGCAGTCTGCGTCACTGCAAGATAAATACCCGCCACCGCGCTGGAGAGACCCAGGCTGTGCGTGAGGTAAATGGGGAGAAACGTGTGCA